>CAMWTG010000005.1 GCA_947177115.1 uncultured Clostridia bacterium | reverse complement strand
GACCACCGAGATCTACACGTAAGGAGTCGTCGGCAGCTTCAGATGTGTATAAGAGACAGCTGCTCTCCCGGGCTCCCGGACCCGCCGCTTCTGCGCCGAGCCCCGCCGCACCAGCAGGAGCGCCAGGTACAGCACATACGCCATATCGGCCGCAAGGGCCAGCAGCATAGGAATATCCGTGGCCTGGAACGCATAAGAATCCATAGGGTAGACAAGCTTCCCACCGTTGTACGTCAGATCAAACCATACCGCCGCGCCTGTCAGCACGGCGCAGGCCGCGCCGCCCAGTACCGGCGGCAGCCAGCGGGGATGTCCGGATGGGGTGTTCTGTTTCATAGCAATAACCTCCTGAGAATTAGTGATGTATTTGTCTTTTACTGAGACAAATATATCACTGCCGGTTCCTTTTGTCAAGAGGGAATATGACAAATATATCTCTTTTTTAGGGCTTGCCATCTGTATGGGGCGGACGGCGCCTGTTCCTCATGGCCGGGTACATCCCTCGACAGGGTTCGACACAGAGGGCGCGTCTTTGCTGCCGGATCCAACCGGAATTTGCGGAAAACCGGCGTTTTCTCCCTTGACGGGAGGCCGGTCAGTGTGTATCATATATAAATGTAGCATTTTGTCCTTTTTGAGAGATCGCTTTTCAGAATATTTCGGCCTTGCCGGCCGGGAAGGATACGGCATGATACGACTGACAGATGTAGTGAAAGAATACCCCAACGGCACCCATGCCCTCAACGGGCTGTCCATGGAGATCCAGGACGGGGAGTTCGTTTTTATGGTAGGCCCTTCGGGCAGCGGAAAATCCACGGTGATCAAGCTGCTCATTGGGGAGATCGAGCCAACGGAGGGCAGGGTGATGGTCAACGGCTTCTCCCTGCGAAATATTAAGGAGTGGCAGGTGCCCCACCTGCGCCGGACGGTGGGGATCATTTTTCAGGATTTCCGACTGATCGAGCACAAAACCGTCTATGATAACATGGTGTTCGCCATGCGGGCGGTGGGGGCGGGCCCCAAGGAGATCAAAAAACGGATCCCCTACTGTCTGAATCTGGTGGGTCTGGAGAACAAGAGCCGGCGGCTGCCATCGGAGCTATCCGGCGGCGAGCAGCAGCGGGTGGCCATCGCCCGGGCGCTGCTGAACAATCCCAGCACCATCATCGCCGATGAGCCCACCGGCAACCTGGACCCCGCCCGGTCCCTGGAGATCATGCGGCTGCTGGAGCGGATCAACGCTTTGGGGACCACGGTGCTGGTGGTGACCCATGAGAAGGATCTGGTCAACCGGTTCGACAAACGGGTGGTCATGCTGGAACGGGGCCGGGTGGTCAGCGATGGCTTTGGGTACTACGGAAGGAGAGCGCTGTGAATAAGCATAACTTTTTTTACTTTATCCGCGAGGGCGCGGTCAATATGTTCAGCCACGGCTTTATGTCCTTTGCCGCCGTGGGCATCACGGTGGCCTGTCTGCTGATCATGGGCACTTTTACCCTGGTGGCGGTGAACGCCAACGCCATGCTGGCGGACCTTGAGTCTAAAAATCAGATGCTGGCTTTTGTGGACAAATCCCTTTCGGAGCAGGAAGCCAGGGCGCTGGAAAAGGACATCCTGGCCGTGGACAACGTGACCAAGGCTACCTTTATCTCCAATGAGGAGGCAGCCAAAACCTTCCGGGGCAAGTATGAGGACGATGAGCTGTTTCAAGGCCTGCCGGACGACAACTTCCGCCACCGCTACGCCATCGATCTGGCGGATATCGGGTATATGCGCCAGACCAAGGAGGCGCTGGAAGCGCTGCCCGGCATCGGCAAGGGAAACGTCAACGCCTATGAGGACGAGGCGGCGGGCTTCATCACCATCCGCAATGTAGCGGGGGTGGTGTGCGTTGCGCTGATCGCCGTGCTGCTGGTTGTGTCGGTGTTCATCATCGCCAACACCATCAAGCTGACCACCTTCGACCGGCGGGACGAGATCGCCATTATGAAAATGGTGGGCGCAACCAATGGCTTTATCCGCTGGCCCTTTGTGTACGAGGGCTTTTTGCTGGGGCTGTTCTCGGCGGTGATCGGGTTCTTTCTCCAGTGGGGACTCTATGAGGCGGTGGTCCGGTCCGTGGCGACCAATGACACCATTAACCTTATCACCGTTGTTCCTTTTGAAAACATGTGGACCTATGTGGCGGCTGTTTTCGCCGTGGCCGGTATGCTCATCGGCGTGGGCGGGAGCCTCTCCGCGATCAGGAAGTTCCTGCAGGTGTAATGCTTCTTCTTTCCATGCAATCCAACAAAAAGGAAGGACATTCATATGTTTATTAATATTTGGGGCAAAAAAATCTGGTATGAAATATATGGCGCAGAATATCACGATACTCTGCTGTATCTTCATGGAGGCCCGGGAGCAAGCTGTCTGGATTTCGTGGATCAAGCAAAGGCATTAAGCGAGAAAATAAAGGTCGTCATATTTGATCAGTTAGGCGTGCTGCGCTCCGATGCCATTGCCGGGGATGAAAGCTACAGTATGGAATATCAGATCGAAATGATCGAGGAAATGCGAAAGTTTCTGGGAATAGAGAAATGGAGCATACTTGGTCATTCTTATGGCGGTATGCTGGCCGTTTTATACGCGTACACCTATCCAAATTCCATTCATAAGATCATCCTGGAATGTCCTTCGTTGCATTTTGAGGATTCCGCAAAGTCAACAGCTGAATATTTGAGTGCGCATATCAATAGCTTGAACGACAAGCAGGCAATCGAATTGTGTGAAAAAATTAAATCTGCAGACTATCCGGATCAGACGGAAGTGGTATGGGATTTATCAACCCTGCTTGGCTATGTCACTGATATGGAACTGCGATTTTATTTGCATGGTATTTCTTTTGAAGAATATCAAATGAGCATGGACACCTCTGAGATTACAGATGAAATGTGGTCAAAGGGAGAGCGGCATCTGATGAAATTGCTGGAAGCACAGCCGATGCCAGATGGCTCTTTACAAAAACGGGTACTGATGACCGACAATCTTTTGCCGGCGCTCCCAAAGATTACTGCTCCGATGCTGTTGATCAACGGAAAATATGATCCTGCATGTACAAAGAATCAAATAGAGTATATTATGAACCATGCACAAAATGTAACGCAGGCGGTTTTTGAAGACAGCGGGCATTTTCCGAGAATTGAAGAAGCCAAAAAATACACAAATACTGTTTTGCGTTTCCTTGATGATGCGTAAGGGATTTCACCTCGCCGCAAAGTTTGTGAAACCAAATCTCTCAAGTTGGCGGGAGCGGGTTTACACCGGCAAAATGATTTTTTACCGCTGATCAATAGACTGGCAGCAATCGAAGCTGTTTCCAACTTCTTTTTGAAAAAATATCAGAACTCCCGTCCGGGCATATACCCGGACGGGAGTTCCTCTCGTTTTTCCTGTCTTCTCAATCCATCACTGCCGGATCACGGTGCCGGTCTTACCGGCGATACCATCTCTGGCCTTCTCCAGCAGGGTGATCAGAGACTCTCTGCCGGGCTTGGATTCAGCAAATTTTACCGCCGCCTCCACCTTGGGCAGCATGGAGCCGGGGGCAAACTGCCCCTCGGCGGCATAGCCCCTGGCCTCCGCCGGGGTCATGGTATCCAGCCAGCGCTCATTCTCCTTGCGGAAGTTCACCGCCACCTTCTCCACGGCGGTGAGGATAATGAGCATGTCGGCGTTAAGCTGCTCGGCCAGCAGCTCGGAGGCAAAGTCCTTGTCAATGACCGCCGCCGCACCCTTGAGATGGTTCTTCTCAGTACGGTAAACAGGGATCCCGCCGCCTCCGCAGCAGATCACCAGATGTCCATCCTCGGTCAGCGCCCGAATAGCGCCAGCCTCGATAATGTGCTTGGGCTTGGGGGAGGCTACATAGCGCCGCCAGCCCCGTCCCGCGTCCTCCTTAACAGGATTTCCGGTCGAGTCATGGTACGCCTTGGCCTCGGCCTCGGTCATGAACTTGCCGATAGGCTTGGTGGGGTTTTCAAAGGCAGGGTCCGCGGGGTCTACCTCCACCTGGGTAACGATGGAGCACACAGGCATGTTAGTAATGCCCCGGTCCAGCAGCTCCTCGCGGAAGGCGTTTTGCAGGTCGTAGCCAATGTACGCCTGGCTCATGGCGCCGCACACGGACAGAGGCGTATAGCCCTGGGCAGGGTCCTCCTTCTGGAGGGCGGACATGGCGTTGTTGATGATGCCCACCTGGGGTCCGTTGCCGTGGGCGACCACCACCTGGTTGCCGTCCTCGATCAGGTCCACAATGGCCCTTGCTGTGATCTTCACGGCCGCCGCCTGCTCGGGAAGGGTGCTGCCCAAAGCGTTGCCGCCCAGTGCGATAACAATGCGTTTACTCATAGGTTTTTCCTCGCTCTTCTCAATCAATGTTGTCTTATCATAGAAAGCATACGGCCCCGTGAGGACACGGGCCCTACAAGATCGCTCTCTGTAGGGCCCGATGTCCTCATCGGGCCGCTCTTTATGCCTTATGCGCAGGAGTTTCTTAGAACTCCTTCCGCTTCTCCCCGCGCTTCTCCAGGTCGCGGAGGGCGGCCACAGGATCCTTCACCTTGCTCAGGAAGATCATAGCGGCGATGATATAGGGCTTGAAGGAGGCCTCCTTGTACAGAGGCTCAATGTAGCGGTCAAAGACGCTGTTGTCCACTTCGCCCTCGGCGCAGCTCAAGCCGGTGATGTCGGCGGGCAGGCAGTGCATGTAGAGGGCCTTGCCGTCCTTGGTCAGCTTCATCATGTCCTCGGTGCAGGACCAGTCCTTGTGCTCGGCATTCTGGGCCAGCAGCTCCTTCTCCAAAGCATCGATACCGGCCTTGTCGCCCTCGCGGTACAGTTTGGTGCGCTTCTCCATGGCCTTGAAGGGAGCCCAGGACTTGGGATACACGATGTCGGCGTCCTTGAAAGCCTCCTCCATGGAGTTGACCTTCTTAAAGGAGCCACCGGAGGCTTCGGCGTTCTTGGCGGCGATTTCCTCCACCTCGGGCAGGATCTCGTATCCCTCGGGGTGGGCCAGGGTCACGTCCATGCCGAAGCGGGTAAACAGGCCAATGATGCCCTGGGGCACGCTCAGGGGCTTGCCATAGCTGGGGGAGTAGGCCCAAGTCATGGCGACCTTCTTGCCCTTCAGGTTCTCCACGCCGCCCATTTCATGGATAACATGCAGCAGGTCGGCCATTGCCTGGGTGGGATGGTCCACATCGCACTGGAGGTTTACCAGAGTGGGACGCTGCTCCAGGATGCCCTTCTCATAGCCCTCGTCCAGAGCGTCCATAAAGGTTTTCTGGTACTTGTGGCCCTCTTCGATGAACATATCGTCCCGGATGCCGATGACATCGGCCATAAAGGAAACCATGTTGGCCGTCTCGCGGACAGTCTCGCCGTGGGCGATCTGGCTGGTCTTTTCGTCCAGGTCCTTGATATCCAGGCCCAGCAGGTTGCAGGCGGAGGCAAAGGAGAATCTTGTTCTGGTGGAGTTGTCGCGGAAGATAGAGATGCCAAGGCCGGAGTCGAAGATCTTGGTGGAGATGTTGCGCTCTCTCAGGTCGCGGAGAGCGTCCGCAACCGTAAAGATGGCATCCAATTCATCATCGGTTTTGTCCCAGGTCCAATAGAAGTCGTTCTTGTACATGTTGTTGATGTGTAGCTTCTCCAGATGCTGGACAAGGTTTTCTGTTTTGCTCATTGCTATATTCTCCTTGTTTGATTAATTTATTCTTCGCGCTCTCCGGGCGCGAAAGAGAGTTGTTTCGATTTGTAACCCCGGGGCTGCGGGCCCCGGACGGGCGCCTACTTTTGCCTCGCGGCAACGATTATTCATGACCGCATCGAGCGGTCACGAATAATTGATTGTTTACGGCCACTCGATGTGGCCGTAGACAATCTCAGTAGGCAAAAACGCGCTTAAACCTGCGGTTTAAGAATCCCTTGGGCATCGCGCGGAGCGCAACGCCTTATTACGGGGGAATTTATTTTTTGCGCTCATCCTGTAGCCCGTCCGGCCCAAACCGGGCTGCTGGTGTAATTTCATCTGCCCTGCGTCTGTTTTAGGATGTTGCCAGCACTCCCTACCGCCATACGCGCTGAATCTCCCGGGGTGCGTTTCCGGGAGCTCCCCCGTGTAAAACGGTAGGGTCTGCCGTTTACATCTTGAGATAGACGCTTCGCCCGATACACGGACCCTAGCCTATTTAGGCCGGACAGACTACAGGACCCGCGCAAAACACAACGACACATTCGAGGGATTCTCAAGGGGCTATGGCCCCTTGAGGGTGCTTTTGCTTCTTTTCGCACAAGCGAAAAGAAGGCCCCGCCCGGCAGGGCGAATCTAAAACAAGATGGGAAGCAGGGCGGGGCACAGCGCCGCTTTTTACTGGATCTCGTTATCCGTCAGACTCTGCCGGAACTGGGTCACATCGGCGGACTTGTTCTCCTCCTTGTACAGGCCGGGCACGGCGGCATACAGCGCCGCGCAGGTGACCAGATCCTGCTTCCAGGTGATCTCGTTGGGGGCGTGGGCCTGGCTCTCCGCGCCGGGGCCGAAGCCAACGCAGGGGATGCCGTAGCGGCCCTGGATGGACACGCCGTTGGTGGAGAAGGTCCACTTGTCGGTCAGGGGCCGCTCCCGCAGATGCATGGCGTCCAGCTTGGGGTCGGCATCGGCGTGGCCGATGCGCTTGTCGCCCCACAGGCCATGGTGGGCGTCAATGAGGGCCTGGACGTGGGCGGCAGTCTCCTTGTTGATCCAGGTGGGGAAGAAGCACTCCGTCTCATACACCGTGCCGGTCCAGGCGGGACGGTCGTACATATACATGCTGACCTTCACATCGCTGCCGTACTTCTTCACGGCGGGCAGGTCCTCGATCTCCTTGAGGCAGCTGTCCCAGGTCTCGCCGGCGGTCATGCGGCGGTCAATGGAAATGGCGCAGCTGTCGGCCACGGCGCAGCGGCTGGGAGATGTGTAGAAAATCTGGCTGACGGTGCAGGTGCCCCGGCCCAGGAAACGGGCATCCTCCCAGTGCTCGGGATTGTACTTGGGGTTCAGGCGCTTGACAAGGCCCTTGATCTCCGTATCATCGGCGTCATCGTTCTCGTTGAGGGCGCGGACGTCCTGGAGAATGTCCGCCATCTTATAAATGGCGTTGTCGCCGCGCTCGGGGGCGGAACCGTGGCAGGAAACGCCCTTCACGTCCACACGGATCTCCATACGGCCCCGGTGTCCGCGATAGATGCCGCCATCGGTGGGCTCGGTGGAGATGACGAACTCGATCTGTTTCTGCGCTTCTTCCTTGCTGGGGAAGTACTTGTTGACGATGTACTGCCAGCACATACCGTCACAGTCCTCTTCCTGGACGGAGCCAACGACCATGATCTTGTAGTTCTCAGGGATCAGGTTCAGGTCCTTCATGATCTTCGCGCCGTAGACGGCGGAGGCCATGCCGCCCTCCTGGTCGGAGCCGCCCCGGCCATAGATGATATCATCGGTCTCATAGCCCTTGTAGGGGTCGGCTTCCCAGTTGTTGATGTTGCCGATGCCCACGGTGTCGATGTGGGAGTCGATGGCAATGATCTTCTCGCCGGTCCCCATCCAGCCGATGATATTGCCCAGGCCATCGATCTCCACCTTGTCATAGCCCAGCTTCTCCATCTCGGCCTTGATACACATGACCACTTCTTTCTCCTCGCAGCTCTCGCTGGGGTGGGAGATCATGGCCCGCAGGAAATTGCTCATGTCGGCCTGATAGCCCTGAGCCGCCTTTTTAATCGCTTCGAAATCCATAAGTAAAATCCTCCATCAAAATCATTTTCAGGTGGTTCCATTTTCTGCTCTGTCTCTATCATATCACAGAAAACGCCGATGTCAAACAAAATTTTTGAAAACCTAAAAAAATTTTTGAAAACCTCTTGCAATCCTCACGGAATGCTGTTATGATGGGACCATGCAACGGGAACGCCTGCCCCATGCGTACCGTTCCGGGAGGTGATAACGGATTGGACAGCAAACGTCTGGAAATGCTCAAGCAGATCGCTCAGGCGCTGGCAGCGCAGTTCGGGCCCAGCTGCGAGGTGGTGATCCACGATCTGGCGGCAAAGGATCCGGAAAAATCCATTGTGTACATCGTCAACGGCCACGTGACCGGACGGAAAGCGGGGGACGGACCCTCCACCGTGGTCATGGAGCAGATCCTCAGCGCCGAGAAGAATCCAAATCCGGAGGATCACCTGGGGTACCTGACCAGGACACCAGATGGAAAGATCCTGAAATCTTCCACCATCTATATCCGGGACAGCCGGGGACGGGTCAACGCCATCCTCTCCATCAACTATGACATATCCGCGCTCCTGATGGTCGAAGGGGCCATCGGCGGGCTGGTCCACACCTCCGAGGAGGCAACCCACGGCCGGGAGGAGCGGATCACCGTGCTGAACGTCAGCGACCTGCTGGACGATCTTATCGAGCAGAGCGTTACGCTGGTGGGCAAGCCGGTGGCCCTGATGAACAAGGAGGATAAGGTCCGGGCCATCCAGTTTTTGAGCCAGCACGGCGCGTTTCTTATTACCAAATCCGGCGACAAAGTGGCAAAATACTTTGGTATCTCAAAATACACACTCTATTCTTATATTGACCTGAAACAGGAGGAAAAACGCCATGAGCAAAATTGATCTGACCATCCGCAAGGACATCCTGGCCAAGAACGTGCAGAAGGCCAAGGAGAACAACGTCATCATCCCCACCATCGCTCAGATGCAGAACCCCGAAACCATCCCCGCCGCCATTCAGGAGAAGCTGAAGAGCGTGGGCCTGTGGGACGTAAACCCCCTGAACCTGTTCCGCATCACCTGGAAGAACGAGGCCAAGGAGACCGGCGGCCTGTTCCAGGCAGTACCCAACTACGTGGAGATCCCCAGCAAGCTCTCCGGCGTGCCCTGCCGGATCATCGCCATGGCCGGCAAGTGGTTCCCCACCGGATGCCATAAGGTGGGCGCCTCCTTCGGCTGTCTGGCTCCCCGGCTGGTGACCGGCCAGTTTGACGCCACCTGGCATAAGGCCGTGTGGCCCTCCACCGGCAACTACTGCCGCGGCGGCGCGTTCAACTCCAAGCTGCTGGCCTGTGAGAGCGTTGCCATCCTCCCCGCCGAGATGAGCCAGGAGCGCTTTAATTGGCTGAAGAGCATTGCCGGTGAAGTGATCGCCACCCCCGGCTGCGAGTCCAACGTCAAGGAGATCTTCGACAAGACCTGGGAGCTGAAGCAGGATCCCCAGTACATGATCTTCAACCAGTTCGAAGAGATGGGCAACCCCCTGTGGCACTATAACGTCACCGGTTACGCTCTGGCGGACCTGTATGAGGCCGTGAAGCGGCCCGGCGACAAGTTTGCGGGCGCGTGCTTCACCTCCGGTTCCGCCGGCACCATGAGCGCGGGCGACCTGCTGAAGGAGCGGTATCCCGGCCTGAAGCTGGCGGTCGGCGAGGCCCTCCAGTGCCCCACCATCGTCAACAACGGCTTCGGCGGACACCGCATTGAGGGCATCGGCGACAAGCACATCCCCTGGATCCACAATGTGAAGAACACCGACATGGCTATCGCCATTGACGATGAGGACAGCCAGCGGCTGCTGCGCCTGTTCAACACGCCTGACGGCCACGCCTACCTCAAGAACGAGCTGGGCCTGGAGGATGAGCTGATCGAGAAGCTGAGCTGGCTGGGCATCTCCGGCATCGCCAACGTGCTGTGCTGCATCAAGATGGCCAAGTATTATGAGCTGACCGAGCACGATGTGGTGGGCACCGTCCTGACGGACAGCGCCGCGATGTATGGCAGCCGGATCACCGAGCTGGACGAGATGCACGGCGCATACAACGCCACCGAGGCGGCTATCGACCACAACCTCCACATCCTGGGCCTCAAGACCGACAACATGCTGGAGCTCACCTATGTGGAGCGCAAGAGGGTCCACAACCTCAAGTATTATACTTGGGTCGAGCAGCAGGCGAGAGACGTTCACGACCTCAACGCCCTGTGGTACGATCAGGAGGGCACCTGGGACGCCGTCCACGCACAGGCCAAGGAGCTTGATGAGCTTATCAATGAGTTCAACGAGGCGACCGGACTGCTGAAAAATCTGTAAAATCTGCGAAACGGGCGGGGCCTCCGGCCCCGCCCTCTTTGCATTATTCTAATTTTCGATCCGCCCTGCCGGGCGGGGGACGGGGGCTAACTTTTCGCACGCGCGAAAAGTTACAAAAGCGCGCTTAGGAAACTACGTTTCCTAAGAACCTTCCTGAATTACGGAGGGTTTTATTTGCGCTACGACCTGAAAGACCCTCCTTCCCGCGTGGTTCCCTGGGCCGATGGCAGGCGAATCGCTGGCGGATGCGCACTAACGGGGGAATTCTATGATTTTGGGTGCTGCGGCGCGCTCTTCCTCCTCTTTGTCTCCATCCGCCAGATACATCTCCTCCGCGTCCTGCTGTGCTCTGATCAGGATCATCTGCGCCTGCCCATATTTCTGCTTCTGCAGCGCGTCAATGGCATCCGTAACACCGTTAAACAGACATGTGTAGTATTTCGGAAAATTGTTCATTGTATTGGCTCCTTTCACCAGTATAACGACAGCTTACCACACAGCAATGCAAATTGCAAGACTTTTGCAAAGCTTATTTCCTGTGCATATTGCAATACGATAGTCATACAATTATATGGCGAGGTGCAATATGCGAAAATTCAAAATTCCGCAAATATATACAACGACCAACAAAACCATCCGCTTTCCTGATGATGTAATTGCGGAGGTCGAGGATGCCATTCGTGGGACAAATTGCAATTTCTCCGCATTCGTCATTGAGGCAACCCGTGTTGCATTAGAAAATCTGAAAGAAGAAGCAGAGGCTGCCGAAAACGGGAACCGCAGGGACTAAAGCAAAAGAGAAATCTACCGTAGTTCGGCCTAAAGGAGCCGCTTCGCCCGATACACGGGAGCCGGTCGATTCAGAACAGGCAGACTAAAGGAGCCGCGAAAAAAAACAACCCCCGTAATAAAAATCAGGGGGTCCAGCCCGTAGGGCTGGGGTGCTTTTGCTACTTTTCCCACAAGGGAAAAGTAGGCCCCGCCCGGCAGGGCGAATCTGAAAACAAGAAATCATTCCCCCCGCGCCCCCAGGGCGCGAAGAAGGAGACTGCGATGAAAAACGTAAAGCACGCCAAATGCGTAAAATGCGGAAAGATCTACGAAGCCACCCCCCATCTGACCAACTGCACCTGCGGGGGGATCCTGGACATTATCTATGATTACGATTATATCAAGGCAAATCTGACCAAAGCCTCCCTGGCGGCACGCCAGGACAATTCGATGTGGCGCTACCGGGAGCTCCTCCCGGTGGAGGAGACAACCGAAGCCCCTCCCCTCCGGGTAGGCTGGAGCCCCCTCTATGAGGCCAAGCTGCTGGCAAATGAGCTGGGCATCAGAAAGCTGTATGTCAAGGACGATGGCTTGAATCCTACCGCCTCCCTGAAAGACAGAGCCAGCTCCATGGCCGTTGCCAAGGCCATGGAGGCCGGCGCGAAGGTGATCGCCTGCTCCTCTACCGGCAACGCCGCCTCCTCCCTGGCGGGCAACGCCGCGGCGGCGGGGCTGAAAACCTACATCTTCGTCCCCTCCCGGGCCCCCAAGGGCAAGGTGGCTCAGCTGATGACCTTCGGGGCTACGGTGATCTCCGTTCAGGGCAGCTACGAGGAGACCTTTGAGCTGAGCAAGCAGGCGATCGAAAAATGGGGCTGGTACAACCGGAACGCCGCCATCAATCCTTACCTCTCCGAGGGCAAGAAAACTGTCGGGCTGGAGATCATGGAGCAGCTCAATTGGGAAGTGCCCGATTACATTGCTATCTCCGTGGGCGATGGCTGCACCATCGCGGGACTGTGGAAGGGCCTGAAGGATCTGTATGCCATCGGCTTCATTGACAGGCTGCCCCGGCTGATCTCCGCCCAGGCGGAGGGGTGCTGCCCCCTGAACCGGGCCATTGAGACTGGCGAGGAGTGGCGTCCCATGGAGGAGAACACGCTGGCGGACTCCATCGCCGTGGGCGTGCCCAGGAACGCGGACAAGGCGCTGATGGCGATCCGGGAGAGCAACGGGCTGGTGGTGAACGTGTCCGATGCGGAGATCATGGCGGCGCAGAAGCTGCTGGGACGGACCTGCGGCGTGTTCGGCGAGCCTGCCGGTGTTACCGGCGCGGCGGGGCTGAAAAAGCTCTGCCAGCAGGGGAAGATCCCGGCGGACGCAACCGTGGTCTCCGTGGTGACGGGCAACGGTTTGAAGGACGTGGCCAACGCCATCGCCGCCTGCGGGGAGCCGATCTCCATTCCCGGGGATATGGAGCTGCTGCTGAAGGCGTTTGCGGATAACGGCATTGTTGTAGAGTAAAACGCGCGTAAAGAGCGCCCGGTTTCGAGGTAAATCTTGAAACCGGGCGCTTTTTTGCTTTTAAGCTGCGTTTTTATTTCCAACCTGATAAAGCCGAATATATAGTCGACACATGTGTGGATCACTGAAAAAATACTCCGGTTTCAAAAAGCGGTTGAAACCGGAGTATTTTTATACTATTGCGCTATTGCGGGATCTGGGATGCGATCGTTATGCGACAGGGCTGCCGCTGTTCTCAGCCAGCTGCAGGAATCGGGTCAGCATGGCAGCCGCCTCGATGCGGGTTGCACCCTTGCCGGGATTCATCCGGTTGTTGTCGCCGGTAAGTACGCCGCATCTGTAAGCCCAGGACACGGCCTCGCCAGCCCAGGACGCAATCTCGCCGCGGTCCGAGAAATCGGGGATCGTAGTGCCGTCAGCAGACACATCCAGGCCGACCAGCCTTGCATACCGCCACAGGATCGCGGCCAGCTCCTGACGCTTGATCTCGCCATTGGGCTGGAAGGTCCCATCGCTGTAGCCGGTCACCAGGCCGTTGGCCGCAGCCCAGTTCACGCTGTCGGTATACCACTTGCCAGCCGGAACATCGCTGAAAACAACCGCGCTGGAAACAGCAGGTTCACCGGCGGCACGGTACAGGATGGTCACCAGCATCGCCCTGCTCAGAGGATCATTGGGAGAGAATTTATCCGCGCTGGTGCCCTGCATCAGGCCCTTGCCGACCACATAGTCCGCATACTCGCTGTACCACGCGTTCGCCCTCAGATCCGTATACAGACTGGCCGCAGGAACAGTGGGGGCAAGCGGCGTATCGGTGTCTGTGATCTCCACCTGATCGCCGGGATCAACAGGACGCGTGGGACGGCTGCCGGAGTTGCCGGAACCGCCGGGAACACCGGAATTACCGGGATCAGGCGCGGGGAATACCGGACCGGGCGCAGGATCAACAGGGTCGACAGGATCAATCGGATCAACAGGGTCGATCGGATCGACAGGCTTGGAGGGCTGATCCATCTCCACGGGTACGCTGATCGTGGTATTGGGCTTTGTCCGGCCATCCTCCAGCGTGGTCAGACGCAGCGCGGTGCTGGCGCCGGCCTCGCTGCTGGAGAAGGTCAGCTCCGCAACGACCGTGCCGCCGTCCGCAGCCTTCTGATAAGCGTAGGCAAAGATGATCCTGCCGGGTTCGCTGGTGTTGAAGCTGTTCAGCAGAGCCCTTCCGCTGGCACCGGTCAAGGTCAGGACGCTGGGATCATAGGTGATCTCAAGTTTACCATTGGTGCTGGCCTGATCCAGAACGATCTGCACCACCGCCGTGGTCTCGCCGGCAGCCCCGGCGTTGGCGCCGGCCTGACGCAGAGCCGTCAGGGTCATAGACTCCATACCGCTGCCATCGCCGTCATCATCGCCCTCTACAGGTTCGGCAGGATCGGGCACAACAACGGGAGTCTCCTCGGGGATGCCGGGTGTCTCGGGAACATCGGGTGTCTCGGGAGCGGCGGGCGTCTCAGACTCCTCGCCGCCGGGAACGGGGTCTTCGGGGATGATGGGCTCTTCGGGCAGCTCCGGCGGAATAACATCCTCGGGTGGAATATCGTCCTCATTGCCCTCTGTGGGGATGTCTGTGTCAGGCAGCTCTGGCACATACTCCTCACCGTATCCGGGGAGCATAGCCATTGCGGGATCCGAATTTATAAAAGCATACTCCAAATGATTCCGGTCAACAGGATCGGTCATGCCGGGAATGCTCTCATCCATCAAACCGCCGACAGGCCATACACTATCAGGGAAGGATCCCAGATTGACGAGCACCCCGGAACCATCCAAAGCAATGGCAATCAGATTTACCGCCTGACCTCCATCATACTGGCTCCAGAAAAGATAGCTATTGCCATTGTCGGCACGCGTATACACAGCGGAGTTATAGCAAAGCAAATCTCCCGTATTATATCCCGTACCACCAAGGCGGGCCTCCTCCAAACCATTGAAATAGTATACATCGCCGTTCCACGACATGAACGCTTCCTCGTAAATATTTCCAGCAGAATCTAAGAAGAGGAAATAATCCATATATGCGCCGTAACGTGTATTATAGAGAGATCCTTCATATGTGATCGCCACAAACTTGGTACTGCCGCCGCCATAGTTCCAGAGGCCCGCAGACTCGCCCGTGCTGGGATCAAACATAAGGATATACGGCCCATAAAGTCCAAACAGAACGCCACCTTCCACATGAGGTGCATAAGCGAGATCCGCCGTAAAGACCGGAATGCCCGCATTGAGATCCGTTACCTTCTCTGCCAGCATGGAGTAGGGATCTACCCGGTAGAGCGAAGAAGTATCAGAAGATCCATCCAGTGTTGCGGCATAAATCATATTATCTACCATCACAGCACTGGCCAGCTGGTTCACATCGCAGGGCAGAGTCTTTTCATAAACGGGCAAATTGCCGGTATTGAATCTGGACCACCAAATCGCACCGTCCTCGTCCCATACGAGAGCCTGCAAATCTTTCTCAATGCTCATCACTTCTACTTCGCAGATGGCAGACACATCAGGTGTGAGCGCAGAAACAGCAGTAATAGCAGCCATACCAGCGCCCACAGCTGTCACCACACCATTGCCATCGACCACCGCCACACTGGGATCAGAACTGCTCCAAGTCACGGATTTGTTCGCCAAATTCCAGGGGGCTACAACAGCCGTCAACCGCTCACTGCTGCCCCTCATCAGAAGCAGGCTGTCCTCAGACAAGGTCACGCTTGCCGCCGCAGATGCCGGCGGGAACGGAGTCTCGTTTCCTGCCGGAGGCGCAAACAGGGCGGACAGGGAACCAACAGCGAAGGAGTTTGTCACTGTGCCGTCTGCCGGGTCAATGGCATACAGCGTGCCGCCGCTGACCAGAGCCAGCTCATTCTTGTTTTTGTCCCAGGTCATGGAACTGGAACCTGCCTGAGGCACAGCGCCAATATGGCCAACGAAATTCTCAACGACCTTGATACTGTCTACCCGATAGGTATACAGATAACCGCCAGAATCCACACCATAGAGGATCCCCGCACGGTCCGCCGCCAATGCGATGATGTCCCAGTTCAAGGGGTAAGATACGCCTGTCTCTCCGGTATAGAGGTCAATGGACGTCAGATATCCCCGGCCTCCGTCAGTGCGGCACAGGTACATGGTCTGACCGGCCTCATCGTAAGCCATATCGTGAATCTGCCCCAGCTCAGGCAACCCGGCAATCAAGGTACGGATGCCCAGGTCCTCAGCGTCCATGGCATAGAAGTTGTTTGCACCGTCAAAGGCAAACACATATCCGCCGGCATAGTCACCGGCAACAATGTCCAGATTCTTTGCGCCATATCCCACCGGCGCGGAGCCGCTGCCATCATTGGTATAAGCGACCCACTGCCGCTCCGTACGGTCATATGCGGTATAGTAGCTGTCAACATTGGGCTTGACCGTCCACTCAAATTCGTATACGCGGTCATTGCCCGCATAGTCAAAGAGTTGGACCAGGAAATGCTTACCCAGCGCCTCCGAAAGATCCAGTACAATACGTACTTCCTCGTTCTTTTCCACCTGATTCGGCGCGATCGATGCAAGCAGCTTGGAGCCGTCAGCATTGTACATTGCCACAGCGGCAATATACTGATTATCCTGCACGAAAAGCACCGCTTCTTTCCGATCCGGATCATAGAACGCACCCGGTTCCACAATCTCAGGCGCAGTGTTGTCAATGCTCAGCCGGGTGGACAGGGTGGCCCCTTCGCCCATAGCATCCCAATTTACCGAGCCGTCCGCATTGCTGTACAGTTCGGGCGCCAGAGAGAAGGAAATCTCCACCTCCGTATCTTCGGGAAGAGGCTCTCCGCTCATATCCGTACCGGCCCAATTCAAGTTCAGGCTGAGGCCAGTGCTCATCCACTTTGCCTGGTTCGCATGATAATATGCAGCGGTAACCGCGCCGGGATATGCCTCCAGGTATATATCGCCAGTCTTCGTATCCCGGATCTGCAGGCGGCTGGCGGCGGCATTGCGGATAGCTGTGAAATTCACTTTGGACAGCTTGTCGCCCGCTTCGTTGTTAAGGGCGTTGCGCTCCACCAGATACGTATCATCCTTCAGATAGGGATTCCCGCCAAAATAGTAGTTGCCGCTTTCCCCGGCATACTGCACCAGGAACGCATTCCGGTAAAGGCTTGCCGCGGTTTCGTCATAGAAATACGGCGCACGGGCCTCTTCCCCGGCGTTATACTTTTCATAGGAACCCTTTTCAAACATGGACGCGTCTGTCCAATTGCCATAGAACCCCAGGACAGGGATAGAGTGGCTGGTACCCTCCACGCCCTCCTCAGAGGCCACCGCATCCACGCGGACATAGGCTTCTACATAAACGCCGCTGGGGCAATCGCTCAGCCGCCGCGCCATCTCAGCCTGGTCCAGCGTAATGACGGCCTTGACCGTAACGCTGCCGGCCGCAGGCACGATCACTTCGCCTTCATTGCTGTAGAACGCCTGCAGGAACTCATAGGCGCTGTAGCTGTCAACTGTGCCCCGGCCAAAATCAGCCAAGTCCTCATGGAAGATGGAGCTGCGTTTACCGGTAACATAATCCAGCAGCGCATCGCCATCGGCCAGGTCTACCCTGCCGCTGCCATCAAAGTCAAGCCCGGCGGCCGCAGCATTGGACAGATGTGCATCCGTGGTCCACTGCATCTTCGCGCCACCCAGGGACTCGGTGTAGGTCATCAGATAGCCGTTCCCATTCTGATCCCGCTCCACCGCCTGGGTGAAGATGTCCGCATCCAGGGTATAGGCAAGGGGGCCGTCCGTCAGGTTGTGGATGGTAAAGGTAAAATCATATACGCCGGTCATATTCGGGTCATCGCCCAGCTCTACCTTTACCTTGCCATCGGCATAGGAACCGTTGGCATCAGCGGCCATGGTGATATAGGAACCCGCGTTGACCGCCGCCTGAGTGTTCACCATGCCCGCGCCCTGCTGCATGACAGAGTAGTAATCGCCATACTCGTCCGTCAGAGGTACGGCGGTGGACATCATCAGGGACTGGGCCAGGGCGCGGTCCGTCATGCCGGGCTGAGACAGCCCGTTTTCCTCAATGGACTGCTTCACCAGCGCGCCGATGCCGGCGATCTGGGGAGAGGCCATGGAGGTGCCGCTCATGGACTGATAGGCATCGTGGGTACTGCTGGTGCCCATCAGGGACCAGATATTGCCGCCGGGGGCAGTGATCTCCGGCTTGATGCTCAGGTCGCCGGGAACGCCCCAGGAGCTGAAATCGCTCATGGTTTCATAATCATCCGTCCCCAGGAAAATCGTGGAAGACCCCTTGACGGTGATCTCGCCGGTATAGTAAGTCTTTCCGCTCTCAGTGGCCGCCGTATCGGACGCCGCCCGGATCTTCGCGCCGGCAGCCTGGGTGATGGACACAGCGGGAGCGGTCCCGGTGTAGCCGTCCAGACTCATGTTGATGGTGCCCGGCTGGTTGTTGCAGACCACTATGGCAACCGCGCCGGCGGCGAAAGCGGCATTGGCCTTCTCAAAAAAGCTGGTTTCGCCGCGGCTGCAGAAGGCCACCTTGCCCTCTACGGGAATGCCCGCAAAGTCCTCCGGCGTGCCGTAGCCATCGATGAATATGTAGTCATACGCCGTACCGCGGCCATCAGGATCCAGGCTGCTCAGAAGTTGGCTGTAGGGACCGCTGGTTTCCGTGTAGCTGAAGGTAAAATCGCCAACGATCATCGCGCCGGGACCCACCATGCCGTTGTTATCCACGGAAGCCACGCCCAGAGAATTGGTAAAGCTGCCCGGAGAACCGCCGGTCTGGAAGTTCACGTCATCGCTGTACAGATACTGCACCGCAGTCTGCTCCGCCCAATAGCTGTTGTTGCCGGCGGACATACAGACAATAAGGCCGGATCTCGTCACTTCCTCCAGGATCCGCTCATAGACTTCGCTGCCGCTGGACGTCATACCGGCGGCGGAAGAGCCAAGAGACAGATTCACCGTGTCGCAGCCCAGCAGCATAGCGTCCTCAATGGCCACCATGTAATCGCTGTCATACGCGCCACCGCCCCTGCCGAACACCTTCATGACCAGCACCTGGGCATCGGGAGCGTTGCCCACCATGTGGACTTCCTCCAGCGCATCGACAAACTCCGTCCCCCGCGCCAGATAACGGTTGGCGGCGGAAATACCGGCTACATGGGAGCCGTGGTCGCCCTGCGTGTCGCGCGCATGGGTGACATCCAGATCATTGTCAACATAGTTAAAGCAGTAGGGCAGCTTATCATTATAGTACAGATCACCGGCGGTCAGGCCGTAGCGCTTTTTCGCCGCGTTGAGCTGCCCCAGCACCGCTCCAATCTCATCTGCGTCCAGCAGATCAAAGCTGTCAATATCGCCATCCTCCGCCAGGGCGTGCAGGAAAGCTTCGTTGTTGAAGGACTGGTGCTCGATATCCAGTCCGGTATCAATAATGGCGATCCTCATGCCCGCGCCGGTGTAGCCGGCAGTCCAGGCATCGGAGGTGCCAGTCATACCGGTGGAGATCACCAGGTTGGGATCCTCCTCCACCGGGAAACCGAGGATCTCATAGCGGGTCTCCACCACAACGTCCGCTACGCCGGGGACCTCTTTGATGGCCTCAATCTGGCCGTACTCCACGTTGGCGGAAATGATATTGGCCGCCAGCGTCAGGTTCCACACCACGTCCAGAGGCTCATCCAGGACTTCCTCGGAAATCGCCTCCGCCATGTATGCCTGAGCCATTTCCAGTTCCTCGCGGTAGTCCGCCACCGCGTCCATCTCGTCCGCAAGGGAGAACAGGGCGATCGCCGGCTGCTCCTCCAGCACGATGGAGACGCGCACCTCTTCATCATCCGCGTACGGGGCCGGTTCCTCAGTCTCCACGAACGCCCCCTGCCTCAGGTCCGCGGACACCGCGCTGTCATCGACTTCTTTCCAGGTCAGGCCCTGGTCCCCATCCGCTTCCTGCGCAAACGCGCCGGGCACGAGGGTGACCACCATGGTCAACGCCAGAAACATCGCCAGCAAACGCCTCTTCCACTCTCTTTTCATACTCTGCTCCTTTCACGCCTCAATTTCATACCGAGGCAGGTTGGCCAGCAGATCGTCATTTCGCTGTGCGAAATGACGGCACAGGCCTGTGCCGGACCCCGATATGGCCGTTGGGCCACCCACCAGCAAACACCATAAGAGCGGCAGCACAGCCCCTCCCGCGGCTGTATGCCCGCTGATGAATTTACATTTATTGTATAACTAATTACAGCGTTTGTCAATTCCTTCCAACAACATTTTTGTATATTTTTTTTCAACCAATTGCCAATACGCCGTTACCCGCCGAATCAATGCCACAATTTGCTCTTTGCATCGTCTCGTTCGCAAAGAATATAAATTCATTTTCGGTGAATACAAGTTATTTTCTCCGCATTTTATCTATTTGCCCCGCAAAAGAATTTCCGCACCGAAACTCTATAAAAACAGCGTATTTTTCCTTCAAACAGCAAACCGCCGCAACCATTTTCATGGCGCGGCGGTTTGCCGTCTGTCTGGCGACAAATGTTTATGTTCTGGATACAGGCGAATTTCCCGGCTATTTTTCGTTCCTCCGGGCCACGCTGTTGGTATCCAGCGAGTCCCGGAACACCACAAACCGGTCGTACAGGAATTCCAGCACAAAGTTTGCGATCATATTGATGGCGGTGACCAGATACTCGTTCCATCCCAGCACGTCCGCCAGATAGTGCCCCAGCCAGGTGGACAGAGGCGTAAACACGCAGTAGAAGGCAAACACCAGCGCCATGGCCTTGGGAACGTTGCTGGCAGACTGGAAGGTATACCGCCGGTTCAGGGTAAAGTTCCAGAGCACCGAGAGGGTCAGGGCAATCAGATAGCAGGGCCAGTAGCTCCATGCCGTCAGCTCGTTGAGCAGGGAGAAAGCCCCCAGCTCGATGATCCCGGCGGAAATGGAGAACAGGAGGAATTTCAGGGAGCGCAGGATTTCCTTACGATTCATAAAGCAGCGTCCTTTCTAGCCGTTCAGGGCCCGGAAATTGGCGCGGTTAGCGGCGTACAATTTCCGGAACACGGCGTAATTCTTGTCGTAAACCGCCTTGTTGGCGGCGTCAGGCGTAAATGTGCGCCCAACGGGGATCAGCGCCCCTACGGCGTCCAGATCCGGCACCAGCCCCAGGCCTACAGCCATGACCGCCGCAGCGCCCACGCTCCCCGCATTCTGCGGGCTGGAAACCGTTTGGATCGTCCGCCCGGTGACATCCGCCAATATCTGGGCCGTCACCGGCGACAGGGCCCCGCCGCCTACGAACCGCACAGGATCGGAGGTCTTCACTTTCCGCGCCTGACACTCCAGCATCCACCGCAGGTGGAAGCAAACGCCCTCCAGCACCGCCCGAATGAGCTCCGTCTTGCCGGTATCCAGCCGGATGTTGAAAAACATGCCCGCCGCCGCCGGGTCCTCAAAAGGACAGCGGTTGCCGTGGAGCCAGGGGGTAAAGATCACGCCGCCAGACCCCGGCGGGATCTTCTCTACCGTCTCGGTCAGGTAGTCGTAAAGGCTGGCGTATACAGCCTCCTGACCGCCGGTAATGTCCTTCTTCTCCAGGTAGACCCCGATCTCGTCCAGAGCCAGATGGTCCTTCACCCACTCCAGGCACTTTCCGGCGGTCTCCATCTCGGCGAAATAGTTGTATCTCCCTGTTTGAGCCCCCACAATGGCGGCAATCATGGCGTCCACGTCCACCATCTGCCGGTCCGTCACCGTGGACACCCAGCCGGAGGTGCCGCAATATATGTGGGTACTTCCGACCTTTGTACACCCGGCCCCTACGCCGATGAGGGACGCGTCCCCTCCCCCTCCGAACACAGGCGTACTGGGGATCAGCCCCAGATCTGCCGCTGCACGTTCCGTCAGACCGCCGATCTGATCTGCGGCCTGGATGATGGGCGGAAGATGGACCATATTTACGCCGAACATTTTGCACAGGGCTTCGCTCCACGCCCGCTTTTTCGTATCGTAGAGCAGCGTTGCGTAGGCGGAATCCTCCGTCATCACCGCCCGTCCGGTGCAGCGCATCTGCAGGCACTCTTTTACGTCCAGCCACTTGTCCGCCCGGGCAAAGTTTTCCGGCTCATGGGCCTGGACCCACTTGTATTTCCACACCGGGTCCTTCACGCTGCTTGGTACCGCACCGGTGGCTTTCAGGCAGCGCAGCAGTTTTCCCACATTGGCCCCAGCGATCTGAGGACCGTGGGCCAGGCCCTTTTTCAGCTCCTCCCCCGCCCGCTGGTCCATATAGCTCATGGCACGGCGTACAGGTTTTCCCTCGTGGTCCACCAGCACCAGCGCCTGCATCTGGGAGCAGAAGGACAGTCCGGCTACCTGTTCCGGCTTCACGTCCGTTTTGGCGAACAGCTCCCGGGTGGTATGGCACATGGCCTGCCACCACTCCTCAGGGTCCTGCTCCGCGCCGCCGTTTTCCAGCAGATACAGCCCATAGCCCTCCTGGGCGCTGGCGATCAGGGTAATACGCTCCTCCAGGGAAAAAAGGCAGGTCTTTACTCCCGTAGTGCCGATATCATAGGCCAAAACATAGGTCATGGTACCCCCTCCTCACACGTTCATACCGTTTCCCGATGGGAAACATCCGCCTCCTCAAAGGTAAACGCTGACTCGTAAAATTTCAGCAGCTCCCGTTCCAGCCTGTCCGGCTGGTCCTCTGGATTCCCGCCGCAGTACAGCCGGAACCGCTCCCGATAGTAATCGCAGCATCCGGCAAACTGGACCATCATCAGCAGGCTGTCAAAGAAAAACGCGAACATCCCCGGCTCCATATCCCGCCGCAGGTCTCCTCCGGCCTGCCCGGCGGCGATGTAGCGGGTATACAGCCGGGCGGTAATGCCCTCGATCTCCCCGGCCAGCTTCACCGCCTCCTCCCCGCCGGAGGCGGCGAGGGTGCAGTACAGCCGCACGTACCCGGCGTGCTCTCGGGAAAACCGGAGCAATGCCCGGATGATCCGCCGGGCGTATTCCTTGAATCCGGCCTCCTCCGCCGTGACCTCCGCCAGCACAGCCTCCAGTGCCTCCAGACTGCGGCCCAGGCAGGCCCGGAAAAAGCCGTCCTTGCCGTCATAGTATTTGTACAGAGCGCCCACGCTGATACCCGCCCGTTCCGCGATGGCCCGCATATTGGCCCCGGCGGAGCCGTGGAGGGCAAACTCTTCCACCCCGGCCTCCAGCAGCCGCTCCAGCTGTTCCGCCGACAGCTTTTTCAGCATTGGTCTTTTTTCCTCTCGTAGGACTGGCAGTAGATCAGCCGCTGCAAGTGCGCGTCCGCCGCACTCAGCGGGCGGCAGTTGGGCGCCTGACTGGCATACAGTCTGGCGGCGCAGCCCTTCCGCAGCAGGGCGCGGACCGCTGCGGCATCGCTCTCCGACTTCCCGGCGCACAACGCGCCCATACCCTGGATCAGCACCGCGTTCCGGCCCCGCAGAGCCTCCCGCACCCGCCTGGGGGCCGGCGGTACGCAGAGGATGTCCGCTCCTGCGATCTGGGCCAGATCGTCCAGATAAGGCCGCAGGCGGCATCCCCCAGCACAGACCGCCAGGACCTCCG
Organism: uncultured Clostridia bacterium; assembly: GCA_947177115.1. GTDB lineage: Bacteria > Bacillota > Clostridia > Oscillospirales > Oscillospiraceae > Pelethomonas. The sequence continues at coordinate 2,987 of CAMWTG010000005.1, read as the reverse complement.
GGGACGTCTCATGGACGATATACCGGAAGTCCCCCGCCCGGTAAGCCGCCCCATGGAGGGCGGCGGCAAGAGGCAGAGCATCGTCTCCTATCGGGTAACGCCTGCTCTCGCCGCGCTGAGCCATCAGGAAGGTGTCCCCCCTTCTTCTGCTGGAACCCAGCTTCCGCGGGACGGGGATTGGCCTTTGTTCCTCCATTTCGCCAAGGACCCGCTCCTCACAGACCTCCTCCAGCGCCCGGGCGGCGGCAAAAGCGTCCTCCATATCCCCGCCCAGGCACAAGGCCCCGTGATGGCGCATCAGAAACGCCCGGCAGTCCGGCCATGCTTCCATTTCCGCCGACACCGCCTTCCGCAGCATTTTCGTCCCCGGCAGGCCGTAGGCGGCGCAGGGGACCCGCTTGCCCAGCGCGGGGTGGATAAATCCCGTCAGGGCCGTTCCCGTTATACCGGCAATGGAGGCCCAGTACTGGTGGGTGTGGATGACAAAATTTACGTCCGGCCGGAGGCGGTAGGCATCGGCATGGATGCCCTTTTCACTGGAGGGCTTGACCGGCCCCTCATAGGAGCAGTCCGCAATGTTTACCAGCACCAGCTGGTCCTCCCGCATCGTCTCATAGGCCAGCCCGCTGGGGGTGATGAGAAACTGCGTATCCGACACCCGCACGCTGATATTGCCCCAGGTTCGCTCAATAAGCCCTTCCCCGGTCAGCCGCGCCGCCGCCTGCAATACCTGTTCTCTTGCCTGCGACTCTAAAACCGTCATGCCTTCCCCTCCAGCGGGGCGCAGTTGGACAGCACCCGGTCGAAGCGGGAGAGCACGTCATCGATCATCTCCTCCGTGTAGGCCGCGCTGGTGTACAGCCGGGAACCGGCCAGGGTCACCAGCCCCTCCGCCATGTAAGCTGCGCCCATGTGCTCCATCTCCTTCTGCCGGATGCCGGTCTGTTTGAGGATCTCCGGGATGGTCCAGGGCTTCTTCCAGTCGATGCAGAAATGCATGGTCCCGGCATTGTCCAGGTGGCAGATAGATCCCTGGTTAAAGGCTACGAAGGGCAGATCATACTTTTTGATCAGCTCCTGCAGGCCCTTGGTCAGCCGGTCGCCCATGCGTCCGGCCACCTCGCAGGCGTTGGTGCGCTCGATCTCGCACAGAGTGTAATACCCCGCTACACAGGAAATGGGCGTAGCCGCCATGGTACCGCCGCACATGGCTTTGGGCACCTTTTTGCCGGAGGAATCCAGACCCGCTCCCAGGTGGGCCATGCAGTCCGCGTGACCGCCTACACCGCCCGCGCCGGGATAGCCTCCGGCGATGATCTTGCCGAACACCGTCAGATCAGGATCCACTCCAAAGAACCCTTGGGCCCCGCTGAGGCCGATGCGAAATCCGGTGACCACCTCATCGAAGATCACCAGCGCCCCATACTGCCGGGCCAGTCTGGCCGCGCCCCGGATAAACTCCCGGCTGACGGGCCGGGTGCCGCTCTCGGGACCCATGGGCTCCAGATAGACCGCCGCCGTGCCGCCGTTGAGGCGGTTGGCCTTCAGCTTCCGCTCCAGGTCCTCCAGGTCGTTGGGGAAAAACTCATCTGTATGCTTGAAGACAAAATTGGGCACGCCCTTGGACATGATGCCCTTGGTGCCGGGGACCCGCATCCCGTAGGCCAGCTGGTCCGACCAGCCGTGGTAGGCCCCGCCCATTTTCAGAATGTTCTTCTTCCCGGTTTTCAGCCGGGCGATCCGGGCAGCGCACATGGCCGCCTCCGTACCAGATCCCAGCATCCGGAACATCTCCACCGAGGGCACCAGGTCGGAGATCTTCTTTGCCAGCTTGTACTCATACTCGTGGAACAGCCCCGTGGAGGGGCCGCAGGTGTTCAGCAGGTCGATAACCTGATCCCTGACCGCCGGCATATTGCTGCCCAGGATGGTGGGGCCGCCGGCCTGGAGCAGGTCGTAGTACCAGTTGCCATCGATATCCCACAGCTTCGCCCCCTCCGCCTTGGTAATGACAATGGGAAAAGGATAGTTGAAGGCCAGATTGTGCTGGACGCCGCCGGGGATCACCTTTTTCGCCTGGGCGATCATTTCCCGGGATTTGACGCACCTGGCGTTAAAATAGTTCTCCACATAGTCCGTCAGCTTGTCCTGCCGGATGGACCACACGGGCTTCCGGATCAGCTCGTCCAGCTGGGCCGTTACCTCCGCCGCGTCCAAGTATTGTTCGATCGCAAAACCGTTGTATGCCATCTTGCCGCCTCCCCGTTTTGTTATCCTCGTGAACATTGATTCACGTCATGCATACAGCGTACCACAACGCCGCCGGATTGTCAACAAACGCCTTTTCCGGGAGACCTATGGAAGGAATCACCTGAAACAGAGAGGAAATCACCTTTATCCTGATAAAATCTTGATTTTTTCTGCAAAAGCAGGCATGATAAGACGGTATTCAAGCCAGGGAGGGATCGGTATGTACGTCAACGCAGGTTATCTCAAACACACACAGGCCGGCTGCAGGGATCACGCCAGGCCATTGGCGGTCAGCAGCTGCGGCACCTACCGCCTGTCCGCGCAGCCGGACGTTCTTCCCACTCACTGGCCCCGCGGCCAGATGGACTATCAGCTGCTGTATGTGGCCGCCGGAAAGGCGCATTTCTTCTTTGATGGCCGGGAGGAAACCGCCGGCGCGGGCAGCATGATCCTGTACCGCCCCGGCGAGGAACCCAGGTATGCCTGCCGCACCGCCGAGCATCCGGAGATCTTCTGGGTCCACTTCTCCGGCTGCGGAGTGAAGGATATTCTGGCCCGCTGCCGCTTCACTTCCGGGCGGCACATCTATTGTACCGGCACCCGGTCGGAATACCGCTGGCTTTTCCAGCGGATGACTTTGGAACTGCCGCTGTGCAAACCCTTTTACTAGGAGATTCTGGCCTCGCTGCGGAACGACCTGCTGCTGCTCAGCTGCCGCCAGATGGAGCTGGGACGCC
>CAMWTG010000004.1 GCA_947177115.1 uncultured Clostridia bacterium | reverse complement strand
GTTCTGACGATGGTGCGCACCCAGATGCGCCGGACTTCTGCGGCTACCCACGGGTCCTATCGGAAGTCCCTGCCGCTGCGCCGGAGGTGCGGCTGCCCGTTAACCGGTAATCTGGTTCAACGGCCCCCCTTGCAGGGCAGTCTCTCTTTAACAAGGCGTCAGCCGGAGTCCTTCAAGTACCAAGCCACCAGGAGAAGAACCGGTCATTCAGTGGCTTCGCCAGCCAAATCAGAACCGCACTGCGTAAACACCCCCGTATCATCTAGGGATTCTTAAACCGTAGGTTTAAGTGACTTTTTGCCTACTTTTTGTTCACACAAAAAGTAGGCGCGGAGTCCGGGGCCGCGCAGGCCCCGGGCCAGTTTAAGAACAAATTACCCCTTGCCGCGCCGAAGGCGCGGCAAAGAAGGAGATGACTATGCAGATTGGCCCCCTTACGATCCATTCCAAACTGGCGCTGGCCCCTATGGCGGGGGTCACCGATGCCGCCTGCCGGCAAATCTGCGCGGAGCTGGGGGCAGGACTGACCTGCACAGAGCTGGTCAGCGCGAAAGCCCTCTGCTATCAGGATAAAAAAAGCAGATTACTATTGAAGCCCTTCCCGGGAGAAAAACCCTTTGCCGCCCAGATCTTTGGCAGCGACATCCCTTGTATGGCGGAGGCCGCTCAGATCGCCATCGAGGCCAGCGGGGCGGATATCCTGGACATCAACATGGGCTGCCCCGTGGGCAAGGTGGTTTCCTCCGGCGATGGCGCGGCCCTGATGAAGGACCCGGAGAAGGCCGCCCGGCTGGCGGAGGCGGTGGTAAAGGCGTCACCTGTTCCGGTGACGGTGAAAATGCGCCGGGGCTGGGACAAGGGCAGCGTCAACGCCGTGGAGCTGGCAAAGATGCTGGAGGAGGCGGGCATTGCCGCCGTGACAGTTCACGGCAGGACCAGGGTCCAGATGTACGGCGGCACGGCGGACTGGTCCACCATTCGAGAGGTGAAGGAGGCCGTCTCCATCCCGGTGATCGCCAACGGGGACGTGTTCTCCGGAGAGGACGCGGTGCGGATCCTGCGGCAGACCGGGGCCGACATGGCCATGATTGGCCGGGGGTGCTTCGGCAACCCCTGGATCTTCCGGGAGGCGGAGGCCGCCCTGGCTGGGGAACCTATTCCCCCCAGGCCGCCCCTGGCGGAGCGCTGCGACACCGCTGTGAGGCAGATCGAGCTGGCGGCGCGGTACAATTGCGAAAAGATCGCCGTGCTGACGGCCCGGCGGCACTACGCCTGGTACCTAAAGGGGGTGCCGCACGCGGGGTATTACAAGGAACAGATCGTCCGGATGGAGACGCTGGAGGATGTGTACCGGGTGACGAAAGGCATTAAGAGGGACCTGCATGACGGTTGACGAACTGGCCAGACGGGCGGCAGGAGGCGATGAGGACGCCTTTGCCGAATTGGTCCGGCTGCACGAAAAAAAAGTATATAACTTGACCCTCCGGATGTGCGGCAGTCCGGAGGACGCCGCCGATGCGGCCCAGGAGGCATTTCTGGCCGCCTGGAGAGGGCTGCCCCGGTTCCGGGGGGAGGCGGGGTTCTCCACCTGGCTCTACCGGCTGGCCAGCAATGCGGCCATCGACTGCCTGCGGCGGACCAAACGTCAGCGGGGGGAGGTCAGCCTGGACAGCGAGACCCTGGGGATGGACGCCGCGGATGGCGCCCCCTCTCCCCAGGCCCGGGCCGAGGGGGCGGAACTGCGGGCGGCGGTGGCCGAGGGTTTGGCCCAGCTCAGCGAGGACCACCGGCAGGCCCTGGTCCTCCGGGAAATGCAGGAGCTGAGCTATGAGGAGATCGCGGCGGTCCTGGAGGTGGATCTGGGAACGGTGAAGTCCCGGCTCTCCCGAGCCAGGGGGGCGCTGCGAAAAATCCTTATGAAAAACGGGAACCTATCCGGCTATCTGCCGTCTAAACCAGCAGAAGAACAACAGAAGGGAGGCGGACGGCGGTGAAGAGCTGCGCGGAATATGAGATGCTGATCAGCGCGTTCCTGGACGGAGAAGCGTCTGAGGAGGAACGGGCGGAGGCGGCGGAGCATCTGGCCTCCTGCTCCGCCTGTCAAAAATATTTTGACGATCTGGTGGCCCTCCACGATGCGCTGGACCAGATGGAGGAGGTCCCTGTGCCCGAGGATTTTGCCGCAGAGGTTATGGACCGGGTCCGGGAGACGCCTCAAGAGACGGCGGGAAAGACGGTCCTCTTTCCCCGGTGGAGGCGGTGGGCGGCTATGGCGGCCTGCTGCGCTGTTGCTGCGCTGGGGCTGTGGGCCTTCCAGGTCCGGGCCGGGAATGCGGAGGAGACCGGAGGCGCGAGGCAGGCCGGTCAGGTCACGGCCGTCCGCAGCGCACCTTCTATGGCACAATATGACAGTGCATCGGGCGGTGCGGAAGAGAACGGCAGCGAGCTGGCAGCCATGCTGCTGGAGGAGCCGGAAGCGGCACCGGCGGATTCCGCCGGGAACACCGGCGGAGAACCTTCCCAGCAAATGGACCGTATGGAGCTGGATGCGGAGCGCTGCATGGAGGAGGCGATGGATGCCGCTTCACCGGCCGCCGCCCTCCCGAAAGAAGCGAAAAACGCATTTTCCGGCACAGTGACCGCCGGGGGCGAGACGGCACGGGGCTGGGTGGAGGACGAGTTGGGCCTGGTATGGGAGAGCGGACGGGCATATCCGCTGACGCAGGAGCAGCTGGATGCCCTGCTGGAGGCTCTGGAGCAAGCCGGGGAGGATTTTCAGGTGGAGCCGGGGGAGGAATGCCTGTTGATGGCGGGATAAGGAACGTTCTTGCAATCTTTTTTTCAAACTGCTATAATAGGACCACGGCGTAAGCCGGATTTTATCAATATTCAGGAGGAGTGCACTCTATGAAGAACCTGACTATGGCGAAAAGATTCCTGGGCCGCATTTTTCTGCCCCTGCTGTGTTTTGTGCTGTTGTTGGGTCCCTTGGCCGCGGGAGCGCGGGCGGCCGGCAATGTGACGGCCCGGCTGCGCCCTGACATCACCATCGTGATCGATGGTTCTGTGCAGGTGTTTTACAACGTGGGGGGCCAGCAGGTCCATCCCCTCTCTTATAGCGATACCACCTATCTGCCCCTCCGGGCCATTGGGGAACTGATGGGTAAGGTGGTGACCTGGAACAAGGACACCAAGACCGCTTCCCTGGGCGGTGTCCGTACGGACGCGGCAGCCACCGGTACGCCGGATGCCGGCGCCAAGGCCCGGGACGTTATTGCAGAGCTGCGGGATGACTTCACCGTGGTGGTGGACGGCAATGTCCGGACCTTTGCCGATGCCAATGGCAAGACGGTTTACCCCCTGTTCTATCAAGGTTCGATTTATCTGCCGATCCGGGCTATCGGGGAGCTGATGGGCAAGAGCGTGGAGTGGGATGGCAAGACCAGCACCGTGACCCTCACCGGGGATAGCGGCGGCGAGGTTACTGATGCGGATGTGATCGTGGGCGGCGGGACCGGGTCCGGCGGCGCGCAGCCGCTCCTCACCATAGAGGATGCCAAGGCCAAGGCGTTGGCGCACGCCGGGCTGAAGGCGGATCAGGTCACCTTCACCGAAGCAAAGCTGGAGCGGGATCATGGCAAGGAAATTTATGATATCGAGTTTTATACCGCCGGTTACGAGGAGTATGACTATGAGATCGATGCCAGAACCGGCGAGATCCTGGAGGTAGATTACGATGCCGATTCCTTTACGCCTCCCGCCTCTGCCGGGACCATCATCAGTCAGGAGAAAGTCCGGGAGATTGCCCTGGCCAAGGTGCCCGGTGCGGATGCCTCCCATATCAAAAAGCTGAAGCTGGACAAGGACGATGGGAAGCAGGTCTATGAGGTGGAGATCGTCTACAAAGGTGTGGAGTACGATATGGAGATCGATGCCGTGACGGGGACGATCCTGGAGTATGAGATGGACCGGGATTAACGGCGGAGATTGAAATTGCGAAAAATATTTGCATTTCTTCAGCTGTATGATAGAGATGCGTGCTATAGTAAGTAATGCCAGAAGCTATTATATCCAATGTGTACACGCAGAACAGAGCGCCGGAGGGAACCGACCCCTCCGGCGCTCCTTTTGTGCTTACCTGCCCTCGCGGCGCCGGTCAAGCCACTATGCAGCAGAGCATGCCCGATAGAGCGGACAGCTCCCATTGGATTTTGACTTTGTCACTGAATAGTGGCAAAGCACTATTGGGAATGCTACCATTTGGTAGCATTCCCAACAGGAGGGATTTATTTTGAAGTTTTCGAGAATTCGCGATCTGCGGGAAGATCATGACAAGACCCAGAAAGATATAGCAGATTATTTGATCATGAAGCGGGGCGTTTACCAGAGATATGAGAGCGGTGAACGGGAAATCCCCGTCTGGGCCCTTCTCAAGCTGGCCGACTATTACAAGACCAGCACCGATTATATCCTGGGCCGCACGGACCGGCGGGAACCCGTTGTGTAGCCATGCGGCGGCTGATGTGGTTTGCCCTGCCCTTCGGAGTGGGGTGCGCTCTGTGCCAGTATCTGCTGCCGGCGGGAGCCCGGCTCTGGGCGGCGGCGGGGGTGCTGCTGCTGGGGCTGGGATCCCTGCTGCTGCGGGGCAGGAAACGGCTGGGAGCGCGGCTCGCCGCCGCAGGGTGCGCGGCGGGGATTTTATGGTTTTCCGGCTATGCCGCCCTGTGTCTGGCTCCGGCGGAGGCGTTGGCGGATGAGAAGCTCATCTTGGAGATGGAACTGACGGATTACCCGGAAGAGGCCGCCGGTGGAGCCCGCTGCGAGGCAAAAGTGGCCGGCCTGCGGGGAAAGGTGGTCTTTTACGGGGACCGGGATCTGCTGCCCCTGGAGCCGGGGAACAGGATCCTGGCCCAGGCGAAGTGCTACAGCGCGGTGACCCTTTCCGGTGAGGAGAGCAGTTACTACATCTCAAAGGGCGTCTTTCTCCGGCTCTACGGCAGCGGGGAGCTTATGGCGGTGGCGAAGGGGAACGCCGGGAGCTGGCGGTATCTGCCGGTACGTCTGGCCCGCTGGCTGCGGGAGAGCGTGGGGCGGCTGTACGGTCCCGAGACCGGCGGCCTCATTGCCGCCCTGCTCACCGGCGAGCGGGATGGCCTGGGTCCCCGGGAGTACACGGATCTGAGCGAGGCGGGCCTGATGCACATTACTGCCGTATCGGGGCTGCACTGCGGATTTCTCATTGCCCTGCTGGGCCTGCTGGCGTTCCGGCGGCAGAGGCTGACGGCGTTCCTGGGATATCCGGTGCTGTTGTTTTACATGGTTATGGTGGGCTGTACGCCATCGGTGGTCCGCGCCTGCGTGATGGCGGGCTTTGTGCTGCTGGCTCCGCTGGCCGGCCGGGAGGGGGATACGCCTACGGCTCTGTCCGGAGCGCTGCTGGCGATCCTGCTGGTCAACCCCTTTGCCATCGCATCGGTGAGTCTTCAGCTGTCCTTTGCCGCCGTGGCAGGGCTGCTGCTGCCTACACCGAGCATTTATGCCGGGCTGGCCCGTTTGAAGCCGGAGAGGCTGTCTGGCGCGGCGGCGCAGCTTTGGCGGTTTTTCTCCGCCACCACTGCCGCCAGTCTAGGCGTCATGGCGGCTACCGCACCGCTCAGCGCGGTGTATTTCGGCACGGTTTCGCTGGTGTCGCCCCTGTCCAATCTGCTGGTGCTGTGGATGGCCCCGGCGCTGTTTGCCTGCGCGCTGCTGGGGACGGTCCTGGGCGGGGCGTTTCCGGCATTGGCGGGGCTGGCGGCTGTGCCGGAGTGGATGGGGCGGTACCTGCTGTGGGCGGCCCATTTGACCGCAGGGATCCCGGGGCACAGCGTCTACTTCACCCGCCCGGCGGCAGCGGCGTGGCTGGCCGGGACCTACGTTCTGCTGGGGCTGTGCCTGCTGGTGAAAGGACGGCGGTGGAAGTGGGGCGGCGCGCTGGCCTTGTCGGCGGTCTGTCTGCTGATGGTGAAAGCCGGGCCCCGGATGCAGGTGCGGAACGACCGGCTCACCGCCGTGGCAGTGGATGTGGGCCAGGGAGCGGCCATGCTGTTCCACTCCGGGGAGCGGACCGTGCTGGTGGACTGCGGCAGCCTCAACAGCGCCCGGATGGCGGGACAGGCTGTGGCGGTGGTTATGGACGAGTACGGGTGGGACAAGCTCGGCGCCATCGTCCTGACCCACTACCATGAGGATCACGCCGGGGGACTGCCCTGGCTGCTGGCCCGGGTGGAGGCGGAGGAGTTCCTGCTGCCCCAGCTGGCCGGCAGCCAGCAGGAGGAGCTGCAGCAGGAGGTGCTGGAGCTGGCGGAAACGTATGGCATCGCGGTGCGGTATATAGAGTCTCCCCGGTCTGCGGCCCTGGGGGACGCCGTGCTGACGGTCTATCCGCCGGTGGCAGAGGGCGGTGTCAATGAAATGGGGCTGACGGTCCTCTGTTCGGCGGGGGATTTTGATTTCCTCATTACCGGAGATATGAACGATGCCACGGAGAAAAAGCTGGTGGACAAGTACGAGCTGCCGGACATTGAGGTTCTGGCGGCGGGCCACCACGGCAGCAGGTACTCCACCTCCCGGGAGCTGCTGGAGGCGGCGGCGCCGGAAGTGGGGATCGTCAGCGTAGGGCAGAACCGCTTCGGACACCCCACCCAAGAGGCTATGGACCGGATGACGGAGGCGGGTATGGAGATCCGCCGGACGGATGAGGAGGGAAATATCCTGATCCAGGTGGGCTGGTAAAATATAGGCATGTTCCCTCCCCTTTCCCTCTATACATAGAGGGAAAGGGGAGGATATGTTATGGCAATGGCCTGGATTTGGACAGGGATGATAGCGGCTTCCGTGGCATATGGGCTGTTTAACGGCGCCATCGGCGCGGTAGGGAACGCGGCCATGGAGGGCGCGGCGGCGGCGGTGGACCTGTGCCTGAGTATGGCGGGGATCATGTGCCTGTGGAGCGGCGTCATGTCCGTTATGAAGGCCAGCGGGCTCATGGACGGCCTCAGCCGGCTGTTCCGGCCCGTGCTGGAACGTCTGCTGCCCAGAGCCTGCGGAGATCCGGAGACTTTGGCGGCGCTGTCGGGGAATGTGTCCGCCAACCTGCTGGGGTTGGGCAATGCGGCCACGCCCCTGGGCATCCGGGCTGCCCGGCAGATGGCGAAGGGCTGTGGAGGCCGGGCCAGCAACGAGCTGTGTACCCTGGTGGTCCTCAACACCGCCTCCATCCAGCTGCTGCCCACCACCGTGGCAGGGGTCCGGTCGGCCTTGGGGGCGGAGAGCGCTTTTGACATCCTTCCGGCGGTGTGGCTGGCATCGGTGCTGTCGGTGGCGGCGGGACTGCTGGCGGCCAAGGTATTGGGCCGGGTATGGAAGGGCTAGGTGGCGGCGGTTATGGATTATTCCGCCTATCTGGTACCACTTCTGCTGCTGTTTACAGCTGTTTTCGGCATGTGGAAACGGGTGAATGTTTACGATGCCCTGTCCATGGGGGCTAAAGAGGGATTAGACACCCTGCTGGGTATCCTGCCCAATCTGGTGGGGCTGATGACAGCGGTGTACATGCTGCGGGCATCGGGGTTGATGGAGCTGCTGGGGAGCCTGCTGGCTCCGGTACTGGTGAAGTTGGGCATCCCGCCGGAGACGGCGGCGCTGCTGTTCATCCGGCCTGTCAGCGGCAGCGGGGCCTTGGCTATCGGCAGCGAGCTTATGGCTGCCCACGGACCGGATTCCTATGTGGGCCGGGTAGCCGCCGTAATGCTGGGGAGTACAGAGACTACGTTCTACACCGTTGCCGTCTACTTTGGCTCCGCCGGCATCCGGAAGACCCGTTATGCCATACCTGCCGCACTGATCGCCGATCTGACGGGATTCATGGCGGCGGCCTTTGCGGTACGGCTGCTGTTCGGGGTGTAGCGGAGAGATAAGTTCGCGGGGGACCGGGCCGGTTGGCCTGGTCCCCCGCTATGATAGGAGGTGTGGAACCGAAAAAAGCAATTTAAGCGGCGGTAATGCTTACCGTGCCATTGCCGGCATCCCAGGATGCCTGGAGGCCCAGGGCGGACAGGGAGGCAAGGCTGCAGTAGTTGTTGCCGCGGATGACGTAAAGAGTGAAGGCGGTGTCCTCGCCGTCCAACAGGACGGAGGCCGCGCTGGGATTGACCAGCTTCTCCGTGCCGGAAACCGCCTCGCCTTCGCCGCCGGCGGGGGTGTATGCCTTGCCGGAGGTGATGGCAATGGCCTTTTCCGTATGGTCCCAGCCCAAGTCAAATTTGGCGGGGGAGCCGGAGACAGCGGCGGCTACATCCCGCAGCTTGAGATAAGGAGCGCCATTGATGGTATAGACCGCAACATTTGCATCCTCGCCGTTTATCAGGACTTTGTAGTCCGCCGCCTGGGCGGTAACGGTGTTCCGGGAGACGGTGACCTCGTCCAGGGCCTGGCCGTCTACAGTGAGGGTGTAGGTCCCGTTGGGGACCTTAAGAGTGTAGCTGCCGTCTGTGCCCGCCTTGGCGGAGGCTGCTGGAGCGCTGCCGGAAAGAAGCTGCACAGAAGCCCCGGGCGTGGTCTTTCCGTCTACGGTGTATTCGCCCCGCAGGCGGGTCTGGGTCAGACCGTCAATGGTGTAAGCGTCAGAGAGGGTCCCGTCCATAGTCTTGGCGTAGTAATACAAGGCGGTCCAGGCCTTCAGTTCGTACTCTGTGCCCTCCAGTACGCCCACGCCTTTGCAGTAAGGGGCCCAGAAAGCGTAATACGCATCCGAGGTATTGTCCGCCGGGACATTGGCGTAAGTTCCGGTATTCTCATCATAGGGGGCAAAGGGAATCTCGCCGTAGCCCAAGGTCTTGGTCAACGTGGGCATGAAGCCCACCAGATTCTGAGTGGACTCGAAAGTGAAAGAGGACAGATATGCCTTGTCGGGATCCAGAGGGGACCAGGTATTGGTTTCAGGATCGTAGATCTCGATAGTGCTCAGGTCGCAGGAGATGGTCTTGCCGCTGACATCATAGCGGTAGCGCATATTGGAGCTGTGGAGGGTGCCGGCCCCGCCGTAGAGGTCCTCGCCATTGGCGTGGGAGCACATGGCATCGAAGAGGCAGATACCGGCCAGCTGCTTTCCGGAGAGATTGCAGACAATCAGGCTGGAACCGGCGCTGTGGTCTATAGCGGATTCACCGGTGGATTGCATATTGAAGGCATCGGCCACCGTAAACTCCCCCTGATAGAGGGCGGTACGGACATAACCGCCAAAGAAGAAGGAAACTTGAGACCCAGAGGCGTAATTGAAGGAATCGCCGATAAATGCGGTGACAGGGGACTGAACATATGTATATCCGCCATCGCCGTTGCTGGTAAAGTAATAATTATAGCCCTTTTCCACATCCATGACTACAGCAGCGGGCGTTACGCCTTCCAAGCCCAGCTTGGAGAAATAGCCATCATCGGCCACAAGAGCGTCATCATATTTGGACACCAGGGCGGCCAGCTCACGGTAGGCCGCGCCGGAGGCGGAAGTATCGGACTCCGCCCGGTCGTACTTCTCGGTCAGAGTAATGGTCTGTGACTCGGAGGGGATCCATTTCCAGCCGCTGCCGGTCTTTTCCAGGCTGAGGATACCCAGGTGCTGGGCGTATTCGCCGGTGGAGTAAATAATGACGCCATTGACGGTAATAGGCTCCGGATATACGGTATGGCTGTGGGCGCTCTGGATCACGTCCAGGTACCCCTGGGAGGCCTCAGCTACAGCTTTGTCCTCCTCATCGCCGCAGTGGCTGACGGCAATAACGATATCGCACGCCTTTTCCTCCTTGAGGAATCTGGCGTAAATATTGGCGACAGTGGGGCAGTCCATCCGGGTCAGGTCGGAATTCTTGCAGTAGCCATAGGACTCCTCGCCTTCCAGGGCAAACAAACCGACCTGATAGCCGTTGACCTCCGTGACAGCGTAGTTGACCGCGCCGGTTTCGGCGTACTGGCCGGAGGCGAAGGCGTTGCTGTCGGCATCCTCGGGGTCAATATCGGCATCGGTGTAGACGATCTCTTTGCCGGAGGCATCGTACTTGATGAACATATTGGAAACCAGGAGCGTGGGCAGTTCATTGGTCACGCCAAAGGCGGCGCGGTTGGCTCTGGCGTTCACCCAGGAATTTTCGATAGCCTGGTCGCCCACGTCAAATTCGTGGTTGCCCAGCGTGACATAGTCAAAACCCAGCGCTGCCAGGACCATGATCTCCCAGCCCTGCTGATAGCCGTCTTGGTAGGGCGTGCCCTGGGAGTAGTCGCCGCCGTTGAGGGTCAGGGCCTTGCCCTCGGCCCGGGCGCGCTCCTCCGTCAGGGCGGCGGCCATCCGGGCCACGCCGCCGATGACGCTGGTGGAGCCATCGGCCGCATAGATCTTGGAGGGGCCCAGGTTGGAGTGCATATCATTGGCCAGAAACAGCACCAGATCACCGGTGTAGGGAGCGGCCGCTCCTTCAGCGGCAAACGCTGTTCCAGGCAGAAGGCTAACGCAGAGGAGCAGCGAGAGCAGGAGCGCAGTCAGTCGAAACTTTTTTTGCATCATTGTAACGTCCTTTCTTTTGTTCTTCGTTTTGAGAAATCAAAGCATCGCCGTTTCTCTGCATAGTCAATGCGGTTGAGAAAGAGTAAAAGGAGTGGATGGGTTACAGCAGAAAGAATGCAGGCAGGCTGATGCCCGTCAATATAAGTATTCTTCCCGCCGGATTTTACTTTTTCACAAGTGCATTGACTTATATTTTCACCTCCCCGCCGCACCAAACAAAAAGACACGCAAAACAATCCTTTCGGAGTTGTTTTGCGCGCCTCAGATTCTCTGCACAAAAGCTACATATTTCGATATGTACCTGCGATTGGATTTAGTATATCAGCACAATCGCAAAAAAGCAAGAGGAAAATTCAATTTTGCCAAATTTATTTTTGCTCCTGCAAAATGACCTCCATCCCCACCTTCTGCGGCTTCAGGCCGCACTTTTCATAAAAGCGCAGGGCGCTTTGGTTACAGGTCCAGACATTCAGGGTGACGTTGTAGCACCCGGCGCGGCGGGCCAAGTCCAGGACGGCCTCATAAAGGGCACGGCCCACATGCCGCCCCCGGCAGTTTTCGTCCACGCAGAGATCGTCCAGATAGAGAGTGGTCATATCGTTGAGGGAGCCCTCCCCCTGGTGGCGCTGGTAGATGCAGAAGGCGTAGCCTGCCACCTGGCCGGCCTCGTCCTCGGCCACCAGGATGGGGCGGTTCCTGTCCTGCAAAAGCATCCGCAGCGCATCATCGTCATATTTGCGGCCCCCGGCCCGGAACAGGTCGGGACGGCCCTCGTGGTGGACCCGGCAGACCTGCAGCAGCAGCTCTCCCATACGGGGAATATCTCGTTCCTCCGCCCGGCGAATGTTCATCCTATGTCCTCCCGGTCCTTTGATTTTTCCGGCTTCTCCGGAATCAGATCCCCGGCCAGCTCCATCACCGCTGCCCCGCCCAGAAGGAGTCCGGCCACAGGCGGCACCCAGGGGACGCTCCCCGGCACACTCCGCCGCCCCGGCGGAGGAGCCTCCAACGGTGCGCAGCAGGCGGGTTCTTCAGGGCTGTATACGACCTTCAGATGCCGGATGCCCAGCCGGCCCAGCTCCCGCCGCATGACCCGCGCCAGAGGGCAGCCGTAGGTTTTGGAAAGATCAGTGACTTCCAGCAGAGACGGGTCCAGCTTGTTTCCCGTTCCCAAGGCGGACAGGATGGGGATGCTGCGCTCCAGAGCCTGGCAGATCAGATCCACCTTGCAGGCCACCAGGTCGATACAGTCCGCTACCAGATCATAGGGGCCCCAGAACCGCGCACGGTTATCCCGGTCATATTTTCCGATTATGGGGTGAACCATGCAGGCGGGGTTGATGTCCAGTATCCGCGCCGCCATAACCTCCGCCTTGGGCCGGCCTATAGAGGATGTCAGCGCCCCCAGCTGGCGGTTGATGTTGCTTTCGCCGTATTCGTCCTGGTCAATAAGGGTCAGCTCCCCCACCCCGGCCCGGGCCAGGGTTTCTGCTGTCCAGCTCCCTACGCCGCCCAGGCCTACCACACAAACATGAGAGCGGGACAGCCGGGCCATGGCGGCGGGGCCCAACAGCATTGTGCTGCGCAAAAATCGTTCGGTCATGGTATCTCCTTTTTACGGGGGTATTCTTTTTCTTTTTGGACAAAGAAAAAGGATCAAAAAGAAAAACTTTTTGCATGTCCTGCGGGCCGTTCGGCCCAGCGTCTGCCATGCCGGGGGAAGGGGTCAGACGCTTCTGGCTGTGCCGCATTTGCCGCAGAAGTTGGCTGTGCCGGACATCTTTGCGCCGCACCCGGCGCAGAAACAACCGCCTTCAGCGGATTGCGCTTCTATCCCGCGGCCGCATTTCTTGCAGAAAGCGGATCCTGGGGCAATGGCGCTGCCGCAGTTGGGGCAGTATGAGCCGCTTTGCCTGACCGGTGCGCCGGTTGGGACCGCCTCCGGCGGTGCGGCAGGTCTCGGCGGCGCTGCGGCAGGCCATGGCTGCGGCGGGACGGGAGGATAGGGCGCGGCAGCCGGAGGAGGGACTGCCGCGGCAGGGCGCCGCTGCTCGAGCCACAGCTGGAAAGCAATGCCGCAGATGCCAATGAGCAGTCCAAGGACCGTGACAATGATGCCGGACAGGTGGAAGATACATGCCAAACCGCTCCCGGCGAGGGCGCCGCCGGACAGAGCCGATGAGATAATGATCGCATATTTTTCAAAGATCGCGCCAATGATGCCGCAGAGGATCCCAAACAAGAGAGCAATGAGCATACTGCCCATAATCACCCACGAGAGGAGGAACACTGTCGCGCCCACGGTGAGAAACACGCCCAGACGGTGGAGCACGATTGCCAGGACAGCGCCAATGATCCCGCCGATCAGGGCGCAAAGAAGCGTAAGGCCGGCGCTGTCGCCGCCCAGCGAGACCAGGCCCCCGATAAGAGCGCCGCTCAGAAAGCCGGCGATGGCGATCAGCAGCTTGAACAGCTTGTACCCGAAAAAGGCGTTGATAAGACCGCACAGAAGCAGAAAGGCGCCGAATGCCTGTAAAGCGCCGCTCAGTCCTAAAGTGGGATTGCTAAGGACATCGAAAAGTATAGACAGGTCCATATGTATTTTCCTCCCGTAAACATCAACTACAACACACAGTTCTTTCAGCGGCCGTCAGAGCATCGGGTATGCATGGAGGCCGCTGAAGGATAAGATACAGCGGCCCCGGAGCGCAATACTCCGGGGCCGCGTAAAAGCAGGGGTATCGGTCAGCCAACGTTCTTCATGCCGCTTTCGTTGACCTCGGCGAACGTGGCTTCGATGAGGCCGGAGCGCCAGGTATTCTCATCATTGCTGCGCAGGGCGTTTTCACAGGCATAGTGCCAGTACGCGGTGTCGCCGTAGCCCACGAAATACATGATATGGTAGCCGTAGTTGGTCTGGACAATGCCGGTCTGACCGCTCTGGCGGCCGTCCTCATAGCACCAGTCCTCGAAAGCGGCAACCATCTGGCCCTTCGGCACGTCCTCATAGAGACCGCCCTCAGAGGCGTTGCCGTCCTGGGAATAGGTCTTGGCCAGGTTGGCAAAGCCCTCCTCAGTGCCATCCCAGCCGGCCAGGATCTCATTGGCCTTGGCTTCGATCTGCTCATTGGTGGCCTCCTGATCATCGGGGAGGTCCAGATTGTCCGCAGTCACCAGTACATGACGGACGCTGTACGTGGCGGCGCTGTCATCCCGCTGGCGGCTGTTGAACACCGCCACATAGTAACAGCTGTTGGAGGCGTCCTCAATGACGCTGGTATCGCCGGCCTTGCGGGACGCATCGTAGAACCACTGGCCGGAGGTGGTGGAGGGGCTGGAGATGGTGGTGGAGTAAGTCGCGCCCTTGGCCTCGGCCAGCTGCTCCAGACCCTGGCCGGCCTCGAAGGAGGCCAGGATCTCATCGGCGGCCGTCTTGGCTGCGGCCATGGCAGCGGTCTTCTCCTCATCGGTGGCTTCAACGGCATTGCCCTCGTCATCGGTCTTGGCCTCGGGAGAGCCGCTTACCGTGACGTAAGCGCCATCGATAAGATCGTAGGTGTCCTTGTGCTCGTCATAGTAAGCCTGGATGTCCTCATCGGTGTAGACGAAGTTCTCCTCGCTGTACTGGGCGGCGTACTTGCTGGCCAGCACCTGGTCCCGGAGGCAGGATTCCACAATGGAGGAGGTGATGGTGGCGCCGTACATGGCTTTCAGATACGCGCCGTAGCTGTAGCCGTTAGAGGCGGCGGCGGACTTCATGCTGTCCACATTCTGCTTCACAACAGCCTCGTCCTCGCTGTCCAGGGAGATGCCGGCTTCGCCGGCGGCCTTGACGGCGGCGTGGATATACTTCATGTTGTCCACAGCGGATTCCTTGAAGAAGTCATCGTAGGTCATGTCATCGCTCCCCCCATAGGGCTGGCTCTTCAGGGCGCTGGGGTCCATGCCCATGGCGGAGTAAAAACTGGCGTAGTTCTGATAGACCTGATTGTAATAGTAGCCCGTTTCGGCCACGGTGTACTTTTCACCGTCAATGGTGACGGCGGTCTGATTGCGCTGGAAAATGCCGGAGTTGTATACCACCAGGGCCACCGCTACGATGACGAAAATGGCGGCAACGGTGCCGTAAAGGATGTTGGACTTACGCTCGGCGGCCTTCTTCTCCGCCTCGCGGGCTGCTTTGGGATCGACTGCGCCGTTGGCTAAAAGCTCCTGGCGCTTTTTCTTTTCTCTGGATGCGCTCATTTGTTGTTCATTCCTTCCAAAATTTTCTGCCGCCGGGAAACGGAGCGGTGGCGGCGATAACCTTTGTGATTGCCGGGGGCATCCCCAATTTGGCTCAACGAACAATAGTATACTCGAATGTGCCCTGTTTCGCAAGTAAAAGTTCTATGAACGAGCAAATTTTTTCTGACAATGTCAGGGGACCCATGCCAGAGCCCCGCCCAATGCCGCCGGGACGCCGGATTCGTCCCATTGGTGGTCGTGCTGGCGCAGGAATTCGTCCGTCACATTAAAATATTGGTGGGCGATAGCGGCGGAAACGGGGAAAGAGGCCACCGGGTCATCCCAGGTGGTATCGACAGCGTACCAGTCGCCCTCCAGCTTCACCAGATTCCAGGCGTGGTCGGCTGTACCCGCGTGGGACAGGCCCCGGACAGTGACGCACTCGATGCCGCTTAGTTCCATCAGCAGCTGGAAGGTGGCGGCGTAGCCCAGGCAGATGCCCTTTTTCCCGGTGAGGAAACCGTAGGGATTGTCGTTGTCCGGCATGGGCTCCCCGTATGGGTCACTGCTCAAAGCGCCGGGATCATATTCCGCCCAGGCAATCATCCAGTCATGGAGGGCCAGCTCCCGGTCATAGTCCGGCAAAGTTTCGTCTGTCAGGGCGGGGATACCCTCCAGCACCTCCAGGATCGCCAGGTCCTGCTCCCACAGGCCGTCCCGGGTCCCGGCACTCCAGGCGTTTACGATTCGCGTTTGGTCGTAATGCCAGGGTTCCTGCGGCGGGGCAGGAACAGGCTCGGGTTCCGGGGGTGGATCGGGTTCCGGATCAGGTTCCGGTGGTGGCTCGGGCTCCGGCGCAGGATCGGGTTCCGGTACAGGCGGAGGTGCGTCTTCCGATGCATCCTGCGGAATCTTCCGGAGATCCGCCGGTTCCTGACCGGAGGACGTTTCCGGTCCATCCGGAGTTTCAGGCTGCGGGGGAGGCGTTTTCTCTTCTGCGGGAGCAATGGCCGCAGCATCGGGCGGGGCGGGGGGATTTTCCACCGGCGGTTCGGTGGTGAAGCAGGCGGCGAAGGCATCCCGGGCCGCCTGCTGATCCGGGCAGATCAGCAGAGCGGCGTACGGTCCCCGGCCGGCAGTCCCAGAGTTTTCCACGATGGCGAACTGCTCCGGCGCGTAACCGGCAAAGACTCCGGCCCGGCTGGTTATGTACGCTGCCAGCGCCGCCCGGGCCGCTTCAACTTCCGAGGCGTCCGCCAGACGCAGAATGGCGATCTCCTGTGCGGAGACGCCTCCGGCATAGAAAATGGCGCCTCCCTCTATGCTGTCAGGAGCGATCTGGTAGCGGCCGGAGACATAGGAGTCAAACTCCTCGCTGCCGGACAGGATGGTCCGGGCGCCCTCCGTCCCTCCCTGGGCATCCCAGACTGCCTGGGCCATCTGCGCTTCGCTCCAGTCTGTATCCAACGGTTCCCCCCGTCCGCAGGAGGCAAGCAGGCAGGCCAGGCAGATCATGACGAGGAGGAAGAGTCCAGGCCGCTTCACTTACGATTCCTCCTCGAAGCGATTGGGCAGCATGTCGCGGTACTCCGATTGTTTGGCGCTGTTCCAGGTGCTGGGTTCGCTGATACAGTAACCGCCCATTTTCCAGAGCTCCCGGTAGCGGTGGAGGGTGTAGCGGACATCCACATAGTCCTCGTGGACCTCCAGATACAGTTTATCGATCGCGCTGGCGGGGCATTTTTGCGTGATCCGGCGGATGTAGATATCCTGTTCCCGCTCGGAGAGAGGACCGTTGACCACAATAATCTGCACCTTCTTATCTCCTCCTTAAATTAATCATACTGGGAGGTATTATACAGGATGCGGGGGGAAAAAGCAAGTTCTTTGCCGCCTGTGATTGAGTAATAGCCGCACGGCCCGCTTCTGCATAGATGGTGCGCATCCGGAAAATCCTGCGGAAGACGGTTTTTCATGCGGGCGGTTTCCGCACAACGGGCGGAGAACCAGGCGGAAATCCGGAAAAAACCTGAATAAACTCCTATTTTTCTCTTTACAATAAGAAATGTCTGTGATATAGTAATTGGGCATGCGGCGCAGGACGCCGCAGATGTTTCCCTGGCTTCGATGGCGGCGGCACCTGCCCCGGCGCGGCCTGCGGAGAATTTAGTTAAGAAAGGTGATACACCCACTATGATGCAGAAAGATCAGAAGACCTCTATTATTCAGGCCAACCGCACCCATGAGAACGACACCGGTTCCCCTGAGGTTCAGGTCGCCATCCTCACCGAGCGGATCAACCAGCTCACCGAGCATCTGAAGGTCCACGCCCACGACAATCACAGCCGCCGGGGCCTGTACAAGATGATCGGTAAGCGCCGCAGCCTTCTGGACTACCTGGCCCGGAAGGATATTGAGCGTTACCGCGCCCTCATCGCCAAACTGGGCATCCGTAAGTAAGTGAACAGCGCGGGGAGGAGGGAAACACCTTTCTCCCCGCCTTTCCGTCCCCGGCAAGCCCACCCGCCGGGAAAAAGCCGTTGTTTTAGCAGTTGATCTTGTCCCCGAAAGGTCGGAAACAAGATCAAGTGCTAAAAAGCGGCTCCTGGGCAGCGGCGCTTTTCGCCATTGCCCGCCCCGGCTCTAACAAAAGAACGACAAAAAGGAGTACGCTATGTCTACCATCATTACCAAAAAACAGTTCCCCAACTACCGCAAGTACACCATGGATCTGGCGGGACGCCCCTTGACCCTGGAGACCGGCAAGATTGCCGAGCTGGCCAACGCCGCCGTTCTGGTCACCTACGGCGAAACCACCGTACTCTGCACCGCCACCGCCGCTCCCCGGCCCCGTGACGGCATCGACTTCTTCCCCCTGAGCGTGGATTTTGAGGAGAAGATGTACGCCGTTGGCCGTATCCCCGGCTCCTTTATGCGCCGGGAGGGACGCCCCGGTGAGAAGGGCATCCTGACCAGCCGGGTCATCGACCGTCCCATCCGTCCCCTGTTCCCCGGCGACTTCCGCAACGATGTGTCCATTATGGCTACCGTCATGAGCGTGGACCGGGACTGCTCTCCCGAGGTGGCTGCGCTGATCGGCACCTCCGCTGCCCTGGCTATCTCCGATATCCCCTGGAACGGCCCTGTGGGCGCGGTGAAGATGGGCCTGGTGGACGGCAAGATCGTGGTCAATCCCAACGCGGAGCAGGCCGAGATCTCCGACATGGATGTGACCGTGGTCTCCACCGGCAAGAAGGTGGTCATGATCGAGGCCGGGGCCAATGAGGTCCCCAATGACGTGATGTTCGAGGCCATCAAGACCGCCCATGAGGAGAACCAGAAGCAGGTGGCCCTGATCAACCAGATGGTGGCCGAGATCGGCAAGGAGAAGTTCGACTATCCCCACGCCGACTTCAATCAGGAGTTGTTTGACGATATCGTTGCCAACTTCATGGACGAGGCCAAGGCCGCTATGGACACCGATGACAAGAACGTCCGGGAGTCCCGCTGGAACGCCATGATCGAGCACTGGCACGAGAAGTATCTGGAGCAATACCCCGACATGGACAAGTACCTGGAGGAGTTCACTTACAAGTTCCAGAAGAAGATCGTCAAGGCGTGGCTGCTGGAAGGCCACCGCGTGGACGGACGCGCCAAGAACGAGATCCGTCCTCTGGGCGCGGAAGTGGGCGTGCTGCCCCGGGTCCACGGCTCCGGCCTCTTCACCCGCGGCCAGACCCAGGTGCTCAGCGTCTGCACTCTGGACACCCTCTCCGCATGCCAGAAGCTGGACACCATCTGGCCCGAGGAGAGCAAGCGGTATATGCACCACTACAATTTCCCCGGCTACTCCGTAGGCGAGGCCAAGCCCTCCCGCAGCCCCGGACGCCGTGAGATTGGCCACGGCGCGCTGGCTGAGCGGGCTCTGCTGCCCGTGCTGCCCAGCGAGGAGGATTTCCCCTACGCCATCCGCGTGGTCAGCGAGGTCGTTTCCTCCAACGGCTCCACTTCTCAGGGCTCCATCTGCGGCTCCACTCTGGCGCTTATGGACGCCGGCGTGCCCATCAAGGCCCCTGTGGCGGGCATTTCCTGCGGCCTCATTCAGGACGATGACGGCTCCTTCACCACCTTTATCGACATCCAGGGCGTGGAGGACTTCCACGGCGAGATGGACTTCAAGGTGGGCGGCACCAAGAAGGGCATTACCGCCATCCAGATGGACCTGAAGAACGATGGCCTGACCATGGAGATCATCAAGAACGCTCTGGACATCACCTACGATGCCCGGTGCGAGATCCTGGACCAGATCATGCTGCCCTGCATCGCCGCGCCCCGTGCCGAAGTCAGCAAGTGGGCTCCCAAGATGATCACCATGCACATCGATCCCGACAACATCCGGGATGTCATTGGCAAGGGCGGCTCCGTCATTCAGAAGATCGTGGCCGACACCGGTGCGAAGATCGACATCGAGGACGATGGCACCATCCGGATCGCCTCCGCCAACGCTGAGTCCGCTGAGGCGGCGAAGCACGCCATTGATCAGATCGTATTCGTGCCCGAGGTAGGTTCCCTGTACTATGGCCGGGTGGTGCGGCTGATGCAGTTCGGCGCGTTCGTGGAGCTGGCTCCCGGCAAGGACGGGCTGGTGCATATCTCCAAGCTGGCCAACCATCGGGTCGAGAAGGTAGAGGACGTGTGCAAGATCGGCGATATGATGTGGGTCAAGGTCACCGAGATCGATGAGAAGGGCCGCGTCAATCTGTCCCACAAGGACGCCCTCCGGGAGATCGAGGAGAAGAAGGCTCGCGGCGAGGTCATTAAATAAGCTGGTTTTTCTCGTGTTGACATTCCTGTGCCGGTATGATATATTTTTGACATGATAAGAGATCGTTGCCGGTTGAGTGAAGGGAGGATCAGTATGCCAACGGATAGAGAGTCTAATGAGATCAAAAAGTCGATGGCCTATGATTTGATCGATATCATTGAATCATCGGAGGAAAAAGAATCCTACACCCCAGAGGAGATCAAGGCACTGATCAAAGCGTATATCACCGGAATGTCCCAGAAGTGAAAATCTATGACCGGGCGGGGTGTCGATCCTCGCCCGGTTTCTGTTTAGGAGGAATGAAAATGCTATACTTACAGCCTGTTTCCCTTACCGATGGCAGGGAGTTCTACGACATGCTCCAGAGCATCGGTGCTAAGGAAAACGGCTTTCTCAACAGCGCCCATGGCATCCCCTACGCCGATTTTCCCGCCTATCTCAAAAGAAAGGTGGACATGGCCCAGGGCATCGGTCTGGAGGACTGGATGGTTCCCGCCAGCACCTTCTGGCTCATGTCGGACGGCGTACCCGTAGGCCAGGGCAATCTGCGCCACCGGCTCACCGATACTCTCCGGGAGGCCGGGGGGCATATCGGCTACGCGATCGCGTCCGGCCATCGGGGAAAAGGCTATGGGAAGGAGCTGCTGCGGCTTATGCTGGAGGAGGCCCGCCGCATGGGCATCATGGAGGAGATCCTGGTGACTGTCTACCCGGACAACATCCTCTCCCGCAAGGTGGCCGAGGCCAACGGCGGGGAGCTCCGCAGGGAGACAGAGGAGCGAGCATACTACTGGTTCCGGTAATGTTTCAGAAGTAACGCAAAATCTAAATATTTACAAATAGTCGAATATTTTATAATGCAGATGGGTAATAAGATGGTATATGACTATATCAGCCGCTTAACTGCGCTCCATTAAGTTAAGAATGTAAGAGCCCGGACGCGTAAGGCGCGTCCGGGCTTTCCTTTAGGGATTGGGGTCCTCTTCCTTATCTTCCATCATAGGGTCCAGCAGCATGGGATACACCGGACCCAGATAACTGCCCATGGCGTTCATGGCGCCCCCCAGAAAAAGCAGCCGCCGGGCCTTTTCCGCCTGCCGCTGGCCGCGGCCCTCTTCCGGTTCGTCTTCCTCGGGCAGTACGGGGATCCCCATACCCAGATCAATCGACATCTTTCCTCACCTCGCTCATAGATTGCCCGGCAAAGGTTTTTTTATGGCCGGAAATACTTTCCCCGGTATATCCGTCCCGCTTTGACAGATACTATTCCCAGGAATCTTTTGTGAGGAGATGTACCATGGAAATTTCAAAACAGGATTATCAGAAGTATGTTCAGGAACGGGCAAAAAGTTCTCCCATTGTGAAAAACTGCGCCCTGGCTTTTGTCTTTGGCGGCGGCATCTGCGTGCTGGGACAGGCGGTCATGGACGGATGGATGGCCATGGGCCTGGAAAAGACCGATGCGGGGACGGCCACGTCCATCAGCCTGGTGCTGCTGTCGGTGCTGCTGACGGGACTGAACCTGTATAACAAGCTGGGCCGCTGGGGCGGGGCGGGGACACTGGTGCCCATCACGGGCTTTGCCAACGCGGTGGCGTCTCCGGCCATTGACTTCAAAAGCGAGGGGCTGGTCACCGGCATGGCGGCGAAGATGTTCACTGTGGCGGGGCCGGTGATCGTCTTCGGCGTGACGGCCAGCGTGATCTATGGGATCGTGCTGATGCTCCTGTAAAAAGGAACATGCCTCCCGCGCCGCAGCCGCGGCGCGGGAGGTTTTCGCAGTCCCGGACGGCAGCCCGGAAAATATCCCTCGACAGCGCTTCGATTCCATGATATACTAGCCCCACAGAAAGAAGAGGAGATATGACCATGGAATTCAACAAGTGGATCGCCGACCTGGAGACCGGAGATGAGATCGAGGGCTTTTACATTCTGAAGACCGCCCAGATCAAAACATCCAACAGCGGGAAGCCCTTCCTGGCCGCCGCAGTGGCGGACCGCAGCGGAGCTATCGATGCCAAGTGCTGGGATTACGCCGGCCCTCTGGGCGTCCAGGATGAGGGCACCGTTATCAAGCTGCGGGGAAACGTCACTGAATACCGGGGCACTTTGCAGCTGATCCTTACCCGCCTGCGCGCCACACAGGAGGACGACCAGTACAATCTGGGCGAGCTGGTGCCTGTTGCGCCCATTGATGTGGATGCCGGGTGGCGGGAACTGCTGGATATGGCGGACGGCATTAGGGACGCAGATTACCGGGCCGTGTGCCGGAAGGTGCTGGAGCAGTATGGAGAACGGTTCCGCTCGATCCCCGGCGGGAAGAGCATGCACCACAGCTTCGTCAGCGGCCTGCTGATGCACACGTTGTATATGGCCCGGATCGCAGACCAGCTGGCGGGGGTATATCCGGAGGTGGTGGACCGGGACCTGCTGGTGGCGGGGACTATTTTGCACGATGTGGCCAAGTGCGATGAGTTTGTTACCTCCCCCCTGGGGCTGGTAACAGAGTACAGCACCAAGGGCCAGCTGCTGGGGCATCTGGTGATGGGGGCCCAGGCGGCGGCGGAGGCCGCGAAGGAGCTGGGCGTGCCGGAGGAGAAGTCCGTGCTGCTCCAGCACATGCTGCTCAGCCATCACGGGGAGCCGGAGTTTGGGGCCGCGGTGCGGCCCATGTGCGCCGAGAGCGAGCTGCTGAGCATGATCGACCTCATCGACAGCCGGATGGAGATCTACAAGGAGACCATGGAGGAAACGTTGGTCGGGACCTTCAGCAAGCGGGTATTCGCCCTGGACAAGCGGATCTACCGGCACAGATAGGGAGGCGGAGAGATGCGGCTTGTTTCATGGAACGTCAACGGCCTGCGGGCCTGCATGAAGAAGGGGTTCCTGGAGTCCTGCGAAGCCCTGGGGGCGGACGTATACTGCCTGCAGGAGACGAAGATCCAGGAGGGGCAGGTGGAGCTGGAGCTCCCAGGGTACCATATGTACTGGAATTACGCCGACAAGAAGGGGTATTCCGGGACGGCTATTCTCAGCCGGGTGGAGCCGCTGGCGGTGACCTACGGCTTCGGAGATGACATCCACCGCCACGAGGGGCGGATCATCACGGCGGAGTATGAGGACTTCTACCTGGTCTGCTGCTATACCCCCAACGCCAAGCGGGGACTGGAGCGGATCGACTACCGGATGATCTGGGAGGATGACCTCCGGACCTATCTGTGCGGGCTGGACAAGGTCAAACCGGTGGTCTATTGCGGAGATCTGAACGTGGCCCATGAGGAGATCGATCTGAAGAATCCCGGGCCCAACCGGGGCAACGCCGGGTTTTCTGACCAGGAGCGGGGGAAGATGACCGAGCTGCTGGAGGCGGGGTTCATCGACAGTTTCCGGGAACTGTATCCGGACAAGACGGGGGCCTACAGCTGGTGGAGCTACCAATTCAACGCCCGTGCCAACAACGCGGGGTGGCGGATCGACTACTTTATCCTGTCCCGGCGGCTGCGGGACCGGCTGGCGGGAGCGGATATTTTCCCGGAGATCATGGGCAGCGACCACTGCCCGGTGGGCGTGACGCTGGATTAAGAAACGGCGGAGGAATATCCTCCGCCGTTTTTCTGCGGGAAAAATTATTGACAAACAATAATTTTGGTGGTATGCTGAGCATGTGCAATTATTGTAAAACAATAATTTGAGGAGGTCGCGCTATGACGATCGGGATGCTTGCCCGTTTTGGGGAATGGCTCAGGGAGCTGTCGCTCTCTGGGGGAGGCGGCAACGCCGCCGCTTGGGGGATCGTGCTGGGGCTGACGGCATTGCCTGCACTGGGGCTGCTGTGGAGAGGCCGGAGGAAGGCTGACTGGCTGCTGCTGTTGGCGGCGGGGGAGATACTGGCAGGACTGTTTTATCTGGTGAATCCTACGCAGCTGGTATCTGAATACGATGCCAGGGCGTTTATTGGACTGGCCGCCGCCGGGTGTGTGGGGTCGACCATGCTGGCCTGGGCGGTGCTGCGGGGGCTGAAAAATATCCTGGAGGCGGAGCGGCCGGGGCGGACTATGGAGCGGCTGCTGCGGTGGTCATCGTGGGCTCTGGCGTGGCTGGCGGTGCTGGTCCAGGGCATCGGGCTGTGGCAGAAGATCCTGGGCGTGGCGGAGGGCAATACCGCGCTGGGCACCGGGGCGCTGATGCCTACCTATCTGGTCCTGGGCGTGCTGGCGGTGATGGATCTGATCCCCACCCTGCTGTGCTGCCAGGTGCTGCGGTGGGGCGGAAAGCTGGGCCTCCGGATGGAGGAGGCACCCTTTGGCGGGGAGACCGCTGCGCTGGCGGAGGAGATGAGCGGACAGTGCGCCCGGATGGCGGCGCTGTCGGTGGGCATCTGCGTGGCGGGGAACCTGCTGCAATTCTTCCTGCTTCCGGTACTGCACTCTGTGCGGTACAACGTCTCCTTCCCCTTCGCCTCCGTGCTGCTGGCGGCGGTGCTGGGGCTGCTGTGCCGGTACTTCCGGCGGGCGAAGGAGGTCAGTGATGACAACGAGAGCATCATATAGGTGGCTGCTATGGCGATCACGGTACATTTGGACGAGATGCTGAAGGCCCGGGGCATGACCGGGAAGGAGCTGTGCGCCAGGGTGGGGATCACGGAGGCCAATCTGTCCATCCTGCGGTCGGGGAAGGCCAACGGCGTGCGGTTCCACACCATCAACAGGATCTGCTACTATCTGGACTGCCAGGTGGGGGATATCCTGCGTTTTGACGGGAGATTGGAGGATGAAAATGAAGAAAAATAGATGGCTGCTGTGTGCGCTGGCAGCGCTGCTGCTGGCGGGGTGCTCCCTGGCACAGCCGGAGGAAAGGGCATCGGGCGGCGACCGGTTTGCGGGGTTCTATCTGGTCTGCACCCAGGGCTATTCGGACAGACTTCTTGACAACCCCTACCTGGAGGAATACGGCACAGACTCTTTCGAAACGGGGCAGTTCGGAGCCCTGAGCTTCTCCAGAGAGGTGCTGTTCGCCGTGGAGGATGAAACGGGGAACTACGTCTTTCCGGGGATGGAGGGGGGCTACAGCCTGTTTCTCATTGAAACAAATGATGAACACGGATATGTCAGCCAGATGGTTTCCAATATGGCCCCCGGCGAGGAGGGCAACGCCATCCGTGTTTCCGATGAGGGGACGTTCAATACCATCAGCGGCACCGTCTACTGCGGTCCGCCCCTGGGGGCGGAGGACTGGGATGCGTATGTGGACAATACCCGCATCTGGACGTGCTACCGGGTCTACCAGACGGCGGACGGCAGGGTCTATATCGATGGCAGCGGCAACAGCAGCGGAGGCGGCGGTGGATTCGGATACAGCGAGAACCAGACGCAGACCATCACCGACTGGAACGGCGAGACCGTCACGGAGAACATCGATGTTCATGTAAAGGTGGAGATGGTAGACCGGTTGACGCGGCTGGTGGTGACGCAGTTTGACGGGAACAACGCCAGCGTCCGGTCCGATGATCTGGCTCTGCGGGACGAGCTGCCGGAGGTAAACTGCGAGGAGGAGACGGACTGGGTGCTGGTGGAGGAAGTCAACAGCGGGGGCACGGTCCGGACGGCTTACAATGTCCCGGAGGAGGGAGAGGAACCGGTTTCCCACATGGTGGTCCTGCTGGACGGCGAGGGACTGGGAAGGAACGCATATCTGACGATCCAATGAAAAAGTCCGGCGCGGGATCCCGCGCCGGACTTTTTTACTTTTTAACAGGGGTTGACAAGCAGCCCTCCATGCGCTATAATCATTGTTATATAACGCATGTTACACAAGGAGGACGGTATGCCGCCGAAAGCAAAAGTTACGAGGGACAGCATCATAGAGGCCGCTTTCCAGATCGCCAGGGAGCGGGGCGCGGAGTGCATCAATGCCCGGAGCGTGGCGGAACGGCTGGGGTGCTCCACACAGCCGGTCATGTACCATTTTGCGAGGATCGAGGAGCTGAAGAGAGCCGTATACGCCAGACTGGACTGGTTTCACACGGAATATCTGATGAATATCAGAGATCCGGAGGAGGGGGTCATGCTGGGGATCGGACTGAACTACATCCGGTTTGCCGTTGAGGAGCCGCAGCTGTTCCGCTTCCTGTTTCAGTCCGGCTTCGCGGTCGAAAAGAGCCTGCTTGAAATGGTCGATTCGGAGGAGCTGGAACCGGTGCTGTCCGCCATGCAGGCCGCAATAGAGATGAATATGAAGCAGACCAAAGAGGTTTTTGTGACCATCGCCCTGTTTGCCCACGGATACGCCAGCATCATTGCCAACAACGGACTGGAATTTGACGAAAAAGTTATCTCCGGGCATCTGGAGCGGGCTTATCGCGGCGCGGTGCTGGCGGTGCGGGAGGAGGAAGTATGAAAAAGTTGTATGAGAAAAGCGAATTGTCCTTTGCGATCTTCTGGATCGTTGTGTACTGCGCCGTCACGGTCCCTATAAGAGGTTCCTTCGGCGATGAGAGCGCCGTCATGCTGGCCGGGCTTGCGGTCATCGCGGCGGGTATATTGGCGTTTATCAAGCGTTTTCATCTGGAAGAAAAATACGGGCTGGTGAAGTGGCGCGGCAGCGCAAAGGACTACCTGTTCTTTCTTCCTATGCTGATTTTGAC
>CAMWTG010000003.1 GCA_947177115.1 uncultured Clostridia bacterium | reverse complement strand
TCCACGCCACATTTTGACCGCCGAACTTTACCGATTTTCGAGTGTGTTGACTATACAGCCGTCAGTCCGCAATGACCTTTGCCAGTTCTCCGGCGGAGGCGCGGTAGACGGCTCCCGCTACGCCGCCCTGCTCCAGGGCCTCACGGACCGCCGCCTGTTCGTACCGGCACCCGGCAAGGGCCCGGCAGATGGCGTCCCCGTCCAGCGTGGAGAAAAAATCTCCGGTCACGGCAGCCTGGCGGATCAGCCCTTTTTTCACCTCCAGATGGAAGGTGATACTGCCGCCGGAGAGGCGGCCCGTGCGCTGGATGTTGAATCCCGGCCCCTGGCCGTAGGCGCTTTCCCAGGAGGCGAACTTTTCCCGGGCAATGACCCGGATGCGTGCATCATCCTCCGGCGTAACGGTGTAGACAGTTCCCGCCGGGCCCAGGATATGGCGGACCACCCGGGCTTTGAAGTCCTCTGTGTCCATAGGGACGGGCAAATGTCCGGCAATATTGGTTACCCGGTCCCGGACGGACTTGATGCTTTTGGACTGGATCTTATAGGGGTCTACCGTGGTGGCGGCGGCCATCTCCTCCAGGTCCGTGTCAAACAGCAGGGACCCGTGGTGGACCACCCGGCCGCCCAGCCGGTACTGGGCGCTGCCGGAGATCTTCCGTCCCGCAACGGTCAGATCGTTCCGTCCGTTGAAAGCGGCTTCCACCCCCAGTTCTCCCAGGGCATCGATGACGGGGGCCAGATACCGCTGGAACTGGATGTCTTCTTCCCGGGCGTCCTCGATGAAGGTGAACTGCCAGCCGCCCAGGTCGGTGTAGATGGTTCCGCCGCCGCTCAGACGGCGGACGATCCGGATACCCCGGGCATCGGCATAGGCTTTGTCCACCTCTTCCAACACGTTCTGGTACCGCCCCACCATCAGGGTGGGCGTGGTGCGCCAGAAAAGGAACACTGTGCCGTCCAAGGGTTTTTCCACCGTGAAGTAGTATTCCAGGCCGAAGTTGTAGCATACGTCTGTGGACCCGGTTTCAATGTAGATCATGGACGCCCTCCAATGCTTCCCATGCCTTGTAAGAGCTCCGCGCCAGCGGCGCGGAGGCCACATACCGGAATCCTTTGGACAGGGCCTTTTCCTTGTACCGGGCGAAGTCCTCCGGCGTGGCGTACCGGGCCAGAGGATAGTGTTGGGGGGAGGGCTGCAGATACTGCCCGATGGTGAGGATGTCCACCCCTGCGGCCAGCACATCGTCCATCAGCGCCTCGATCTGTTCCTCCGTTTCCCCCAGGCCCACCATAAACCCGGTCTTGGTCAGCATGGCCGGCGCCTTCTCCTTGCAATAGCGCAGGACGGCCAGGCTCCGCTGGTAGTCCGCCTGAGGGCGGACGGCCTTTTGCAGCTCCCGCACCGTTTCCACATTGTGGTTAAGCACCTCCGGCCGGGCAGCGATCACCGTGTCCAGGGCCTTTGTATCCAGTTTCATATCGGAGATCAGCGTCTCCACTGTTGTTCCCGGGCACGATGCCCGGATGGCCTCCAGTGTTGCTGCAAACTGCCCCGCGCCGCCGTCCGGCAGGTCGTCCCGGGTGGGGCAGGTCAGCACCACATGCCGCAGTCCCAGCCGTTTCACGGCGGCGGCCACATTTTCCGGTTCATCGGGGTCCGGCGGCAGAGGGTGGCCTGCCGTCACGTTGCAGAACCGGCAGTTCCGCGTACACTCGCTCCCCAGGATCATGAAGGTGGCTGTGTGTTTCCGGTAGCACTCCCCCAGATTGGGGCAGTTGGCCTCCTTGCACACCGTGTTCAGCTTGAGTTCTCCCATCAGCCGCGCCACTTCCTCTACGGCCTCCTGATTATACCGCACCCTCAGCCATTCCGGTTTTCGTTCCATCGCCCTCACTCCGTTTCCAGCACCGCCACCGGCTCGCCGGGGGCGATCTCATCGCCTTCCTCCCGCAGCTGCTTTTTCAATACTCCGGACTCTGTGGCTTCGATCTGATTGACGACCTTGTCCGTTTCGATCTCATACAGCGGTTCTCCGGCCTCCACCGGCTCGCCTTCCTCCTTCAGCCACGCGCACAGCATCCCGCTGGTCATCTCCTCCCGCAGGCGGGGGAGGGATAGTTGCTTCTCCATTAAATGCTTCTCCCATCAAATTATTTTGGTATCCATACTTTTCTTGAAAGAAAAGTATCAAAAGAACTTATTACCGCAAGCTTGCGCTTGCTCTGCGGCTTTCATGCCGTGCGATGGCGGCGATTCTCTTTGCTACAGCAGCAGCTCCAACAGCTCTTCCTCCTGGTCCCCGGCCAGCTCCCGGCAGATGGCGGCAAATCCCTCCGGATCCAGCCGCGCTCCGTTCAGCAGGGACGCCGCCAGCGGTCCGTTGATGGCGTGGCTTTCGATCCGTGCATCGGAGACGATGCCTTTTTTCGCTTGGTAGGCGATGAAGATTGATTTTCCGGCAAAGGTCCCGCTCCGCTTGCAGGTGAACGCCGGCGTCCGGCCCCAGGTCCATTCCCAGCTCCGGTACTTCTCCTCCGCCAGACGGCGGACCTCCGCCTCCTGCGCCGCCGTCAGCTCCAGGCGGTCCGAGGGGTCCGGGACCATATTGTCCAGCAGCTGCCGGCAGAAGTCTTCGACCGTTGCGTCCTCCTCCAGATGCTGCCGGATATTGGTCACCGCGCAGATGGCCGATTGGGTCCCCTTGGTCTGGACATGTTCGCCTTTTCCCCGGACGGAGATTTCCTCCAGTGCCGTCAGATCCGCGTCAAACAGCAGCGTCCCATGATGCAGCAGTCGGCCTCCGGCCGCGCGCTGGGCGCTGCCGGAAATTTTTTCCTCTCCGATGGCAATGTCGCATGTCCGGCGTTTCCTCGCCGGAACGCCTATGGCGTTCAGCGCTGCCAGAATGGGAGCGAGGCTCCGGTCATAGTCCGTTCCTCCCTCCTGGCGGGTAATGAAGGAGTAATTGACGTTTCCCAAGTCGTGGTAGACCGCCCCGCCTCCGGAGATCCGCCGCAGCGTTGGGATGCCCAGCCGCCGCAGCCGTGCGGGTCTGGTTTCCCGGCAGATGTTCTGATAGCTCCCCACCACCATGCAGGGGCTGTTCCGCCACAGCAGGAACAGGTCTTCCCCGGGGAAGGAGCGGAAGAGATATTCCTCGAAGGCCAGGTTGTAATATGGGTCTGTGGACCGGCTGTCCATATAGATCATCCGCACCGCACCTCCCTTTATCTGACAGTATAAAGTCCGCTCTGCAAAAAGTCAACACCCGCCCCGGATTTGCCCGGGGCGAAAAAATGCGGACCGATCGGACGGCGGGGCTTTTCAACCAGCGGTTTCTGTTGTATGATAGCCTCATGACGGCAAAGGAGGATCTACCATGGATCGTGCGGTAGAGCTGATAGAGATGCTGGAGGCCAGGGACCGCCGGGCCCAACGGCAGCGGGAGCTGCTGGAGCGGTACCGCCTGCCCCTGCTCTCCTTCACTATGAACATCGCCGGACCGGTAAAGAATGGGCCTCTTATTCGCCGGGGGTTCCGGCTGGGCCGGAAACTGCTTTTGGAGCAGCTGGAGAGAATGGAAATTCCCTGCGTTTTCCGGGAAGAGCTGGATCAGGCCGCAGGATGTGAGGGCCTTTATGTGGCGGACGCCGCTCCCGGCGCGCTCAAGGAGCTGGCCTGCGCCCTGGAGGAGGACACGGAGCTGGGGCGGCTGTTTGATATGGACGTGCTGGCCCCGGACGGGAGCCGCCTGGACCGTCCGGTGCCCAGGAAATGCCTGATCTGCGGCGGGCCTGCCAAGGCGTGCGCCCGGAGCCGCGCACATCCTGTGGAGGAGCTGCAGGAGAGGACCGGACAGCTGCTGCGGGCCGGTCTGGACCGGTACGACAGGGAGACCGCTGCCGGACTGGCTGTCCGGGCGCTTCTCTACGAGGCATGCGTCACGCCGAAGCCGGGGTTGGTGGACCGCGCCAACAGCGGCAGCCACCGGGATATGGATCTGTTTACCTTTCTGCGCAGCGCAGCGGCGCTGTGGCCCTATTTTGCGCAGTGTGTGCAGACGGGGCAGGACACCGCCGGCCGGCCCGCGCCGGAGACCCTTGCCGCCCTCCGCTGGCCGGGAAAACTGGCGGAAGGAGCCATGCTGGCAGCTGCCGGGGGCGTGAACACCCACAAAGGGGCGGTCTTTTCCATGGGGCTGCTGTGCGGTGCGCTGGGGCGGCTGGACCGGGAGGCGTGGAGACAGCCGGAGCGCATTCTGGCGGAGGCGGCCGCCATGGCCGCGGGCACGGTAGAGCGGGAGCTGTCCGGCCTTGCCGTTGGCGATGCCCGGACGGCGGGGCAGAGATTCTATCTGCGGTATGGCGTCACCGGCGTGCGGGGGCAGGCGGAGGCGGGATTTCCCGCCGTAAGGGACTGGGGGCTCCCCATTCTGGAGGCCGGTCTGGCCGGGGGAAAGAGTATTGATGAGGCGGGCTCCGCCGCCCTGCTGGCCCTGCTGGTTCATACGGTGGATACCAATCTCATTGCACGCGGCGGCATGGAGGCGCAGCGGCAGGCGGCGGCGGAGCTGGAGCGGCTGCTCCAGGAGGAACCCTATCCCGGCAGGGAGGAGTTGGAGCGGCTGGACCGGCAATTTGTGGAGAAAAATCTCTCTCCCGGCGGCAGCGCGGATTTGCTGGCGCTGTGCTGGCTGCTCCATTTTTTGCAGAAGGAGGAGGTTTGAATGGCGTATTTCATTTCGCGGGTATCTCCCGGGGACAAGCGGGCCATGGCGGAGGTCGAAGCTCTTTTGGAGCGGGAGGGCCTTTGCCGGGACAGGAATCTGGACTACATCTGCGCAATGTATGATGAGGATTACCGCATTGTCGCCACGGGGAGCTGTTTTGGCTGTACGCTGCGCTGCCTTGCCGTCAGCGCGGACCATCGGGGAGAGGGGCTCCTCAACCGGATCGTGACCCATCTGATGGAGGTGCAGCTGGAGCGGGGGAATCTGCGGCTGTTCCTCTACACCAAGGGGTCTGCGGCAAGATTTCTGGGGGATCTGGGATTTTATGAGATCGCCCGTGTGGGCGGCGATCTGGTTTTTATGGAGAACCGGCGGGACGGATTTGAAAACTATTTGCGGGCTCTGGAGAAGACCCGCCGGGCAGGGCGGTCCGCCGCGCTGGTCATGAATGCCAACCCCTTTACGCGGGGACATCAGTATCTGGCGGAGACTGCTGCGGCGGCCTGCGACACCCTCCATCTGTTCCTGGTCAGTGAGGATGTCAGTCTGGTGCCGTTCCGGGTGCGGAAGAGGCTGGCGAAGGCTGGTACGGCCCATCTGCCCAATGTGGTCCTCCATGACAGCGGTCCCTATATCATCAGTCACGCCACCTTCCCCAGCTATTTCCTGCCGGATGAGGCCGCCGCTGCCGGCGGCCACGCCCGGCTGGATCTGGCTGTCTTTGTCCGGATCGCCCAGGCGCTGGGCGTTTCCGTCCGTTATGTGGGCGAGGAGCCCTTCAGCCAGGTCACGGCGCTTTACAACCAGGTCATGGCCGGGCAGCTTCCTGCGGCAGGAATCGGCTGTGTGACCGTCCCCCGTCTAGAGGTGTCCGGCGTGCCGGTCAGCGCCAGTGAGGTCCGCCGTCTGATCCGGCAGGGGCGGCTGGAGGAGATCCGGGATCTGGTGCCTGAGAGTACCTTTGCCTATCTGATCAGTCCGGAGGCGCAGCCGGTCATTGCGCGAATTTGTCAGGCGGGGGATGAACCGCTGTGATACTTTTTCTTCCGCCAAGAAAAGTATCATAAAGAACTTTGATCTCGGGAAGAACCTCGTTGCAATTCCTGAGTTTTGCCCGGTAACGATGCCGCACTTTTCGTTGGGGGATCGTATCCGTTATAAAGGCGAGATCCCTGTAAATATTGGCTCCGGCGACAGAATTTACGCCAAGAGGTTCAGAGCCTCCTCCGCAAACCTTCAGCGGCGGGATTTCGGAAAAAGTTTACAGGTTTTTCATCGGTTTTTTTCGGAATATACTTGCAATTCAGGGGAGATTTTAGTATCATGCTAAATAGGAAACATTGGCTTTCTGAAATAAACCACTTCACAGGAGGAACCCAATCATGGATCATACCAAGCCGCTGACCGGCAATCAGGCCGTCCTCAACTGGATCGATGAGATGGCCAAGATGACCCAGCCTGACAAGATCATCTGGATCGATGGCTCCGAGGAGCAGATCGAGGCCCTGCGGGCCGAGGCCTGCTCCACCGGCGAGATCGAGAAGCTCAATCAGGAGAAGCTGCCTGACTGCTACCTGCACCGCACCGCCGTCAACGACGTGGCCCGCGTGGAGGACCGCACCTTCATCTGCTGCCGCGAGAAGGAGAACGCCGGCCCCACCAACAACTGGATGGACCCCCAGGAGATGTATCAGAAGCTGTTCAAGCTGTACACCGGGGCCATGAAGGGCCGCACCATGTACGTCATCCCCTACTCCATGGGCGTGGTGGGTTCTCCCTTTGCCAAGTACGGCATCGAGCTGACCGACTCCATCTATGTGGTGCTGAATATGTGCATCATGACCCGGGTGGGTACCGCCGTTGCCGAGAAGCTGGGCGATGATTTCATCAAGGGCCTCCACGCCAAGGCGGACATCGATCCCGAGAACCGCTATATCGTCCACTTCCCCGAGGACAACACCATCATGTCCGTCAACTCCGGCTACGGCGGAAACGTGCTGCTGGGCAAGAAGTGCTTCGCCCTGCGCATCGCCTCCTACCTGGGCCACGAGCAGGGCTGGATGGCCGAGCACATGCTGATCCTGGGCCTCCAGAATCCCGCCGGCGAGATCCGCTACCTTGCCGCCGCCTTCCCCTCCGCCTGCGGCAAGACCAACCTGGCCATGCTCATCCCCCCCGAGGCCTACCGCGAGAAGGGCTGGAAGGTCTGGTGCGTGGGTGATGACATCGCCTGGATCCGCCAGGGCGAGGACGGCCGCCTGTGGGCCATGAACCCCGAGTACGGCTTCTTCGGCGTGGCCCCCGGCACCAACGTCAAGTCCAACCCCAACGCCCTGGCCTCCACCCAGAAGGGCACCATCTTCACCAATGTAGTCCACAACCTGGATGACAATACCGTGTGGTGGGAGGGCCTGGACAAGAATCCCCCCGAGCACGCCGTTGACTGGAAGGGCAACCCCTGGAACGGCAAGGAGAGCACCGAGAAGGGCGCCCACCCCAACTCCCGCTTCACCGCCCCTGCCCAGAACTGTCCCTGCATCTCCGACCAGTTCAACAGCCCCACGGGCGTGCCTCTGAGCGCCATCGTGTTCGGCGGCCGCCGGGCCAAGACCGCTCCCCTGGTGTACCAGGCCCGGAGCTGGGAGCACGGCGTGTTCGTGGGCTCCATCATGGCCTCTGAGACGACTGCCGCCGCCGCCGGCGCTGTGGGCGTGGTCCGCCGCGATCCCATGGCCATGCTGCCCTTCTGCGGCTACCACATGGCCGACTACTGGCAGCACTGGCTGGATATGGGCAAGAAGATCGGCGAAGACAAGCTGCCCAAGATCTTCAACGTCAACTGGTTCCGCACCGATGACGAAGGCCATTTCATCTGGCCCGGCTTCGGCGACAACATGCGGGTCCTGGAGTGGATCATGAAGCGCGCCTTTGGCGAGGCCGATGCCGTGGAGACCGCCATTGGCTATCAGCCCAAGGCCGATGATATCAATCTGGAAGGCCTGGACATCAGCAAGGAGACTGTCGAGGGCCTGCTGGGTGTGGACAAGACTCTGTGGGCCGAGGAGGCCAAGGGCATCCGCGAGTACTACGCCAAGTTCGGCGGCAAGGTGCCTGCCGAGCTGCTGCGCGAGCTGGACAACCTGGAGAACAACCTGAAGTAATTTCGGTCAATACCCCTGCGGCCCAGGTGGCCGCGGGGGATTTTCCTATCGCAGAAGCGAGGAAAGGAGAACTATGATGCAGACGATTCGAAACCACGCTATGACCGTGACCATCGATGAGCTGGGAGCCCAGCTCCAGTCTATCACCGCCGCCGATGGCACGGAGTACCTCTGGAATGGAGATCCGGCCTACTGGACCGGCCGGGCCCCCATCCTCTTCCCCTATGTGGGACGCCTCACCAACGACCGGTATACATATGGCGGCAAGGAATACGAGATGACCCGCCACGGATTTGCCAAGCGGACGGCCTTCTCCGTTGTGACAGCCGGAAAGGACCACGTTACCCTGCACATCGAGGATACTGAGGAGAGCCGGAAGATATACCCCTTCGCCTTCCACTTCGATGTGTCCTACGTCCTGGAGGGCAATACGCTGGTGATCGTCTACGCCACGGAGAATATGGACAACAAGACCATGTTCTTCGGCCTGGGGGGCCACCCCGGTTTCCGGGTCCCCCTGGAGGAGGGGAAGGCCTTCACCGATTACCGGCTGACCTTCGCCGAGCCCTGCCAGCCCAGCCAGGTGCTGCTGAGCGATAACTATATGCTCAGCGGCCACGAGGCCCCTTACCCCCTGGAGAACGGTGTGGACCTGCCCCTGCGCCACGAGCTGTTCGACCACGATGCCATCATCCTGAAGAATTTTGCCCGCAGCCTGACGCTCTCCGCCGGCGAGGGCACCCGGGGGCTGACCCTGACCTGCCCCAAGATGCGGTACATGGGCATCTGGCACCAGCCGAAAACCGATGCGCCCTATGTCTGCCTGGAGCCCTGGGTCAGCCTGCCCTCCCGGGAGGGCGTGGTGGAGGACCTGAGCCAGCAGTTCGACCTAATCTCCCTGGCCCCCCGCCAGCGGTATGAGAACCGCTGGACGGTGACGGTTTTCTGAGATGGGCGCTTTACACCGGGCGCTGTACCGGAGCCCCCTCGGGCCGCTGACCTTGCTCGGGACGGAGGATGCGCTGACAGGGATCCTTTTTGCTGAAGCGCGGGAGGATGCCGAAGGGCCTGTTCCGGTGCTGGAGCAGGCCGTCCGGGAGCTGGAGGAATATTTTGCCGGGCAGCGGCGGGAATTTACGGTCCCTCTTGCGCCGGAGGGCACGGCGTTCCAGCGGAAGGTCTGGACCGCGCTGGAGGAGATTCCCTACGGGACCACGGCCAGCTATAAGGATATCGCCGTGCGGGTCGGGAAACCTGGCGCAGCCGTTGCCGTGGGCCAGGCCAACAGCAGGAACCCGATCCCCATCATCATTCCCTGCCACCGGGTCATTGGGGCCAATGGGAAGATGGTGGGATATACCGGGGGACTGCACATAAAAAAGGCTCTGCTGGCAGTGGAAGGGATCAATTGATATTTTTTATCTTGGAATAGCATAACTTTTTAGACGCACAGAACAAGCGGGAGGGCTTTGCACCTCCCGCTTGTTCTGTGCGTTAATAATACTGTCCTCATTCCTCAACGGTAAAAACTTCCTCAATGGAGACATGAAATGCCTTTGCAATGTTCCATGCCAGCACCAGTGAGGGATTGTATTTTCCCTTTTCAAGATTTCCGATCGTTTCCCTGCGGACGCCAACCAGCTTTGCCAGCTCCTCCTGCTTCATACCAAATCTCGCCCGGTATTCTTTTATCCTGTTCCTAATCATTTTTCGCGCGAGACCTCTCCATCGTTTCCGCGATAAAGGCGGAAAAGGCAAATACAGCGATCGAGATGCCGAATCCCAGCGCTGCTCCGGCTGCCAAAGGATTATCGGTGAGCTTGCAATACGACAAAACCAGGGTAGCCGCTGCCGTAATAAAAAGGTCCGTAAAAAAAGCAAGCGCGGCGCATTTTTTCATCGTATCAAGGAACATCTCATCGGGAATGACCCAAAAGTATTCAAAAAACAGAGCAAATGCAAAAAAGGATAAAAACAGAGGTTCTCCGCTGAGCACGCCCCAGATGCCAAGCAAAGAAACAAACCCAATACAACCATAGCAGTTTTTCATATTCTGTCCTCCTGTCATGTGGTATATTTCGCTTATTATGTTATAAATATACCACAAATCATACCGGGTGTCAATACCCTATGTAAAAAAGCAGGAGAGCTCCGCCATTACACCTGATATCGGAGAGATAATCTCGCACAGGTTTGGCTTTGAAACTTATGGTTGGATTTTGGCAAAAACGCCTCTATTGAATCCAACCGGGGATTTTGCTATCATACAACCAACAAGCGAAAGGACGGTGCTTTTATGCCGGGTATATTGAGCGAACGCATTGCCGCGCTGCGAAAAGAGCGGGGCCTCACCCAGGAGCAGCTGGGCAGGATGGTTGGAGTGTCCTCCCAGGCCGTAGGCAAATGGGAGAAGGGCGGTGCGCCGGACGTGGAATTGCTGCCGGTGCTGGCCGGACAGCTGGGGGTGACTATTGACGCGCTCTTTGGACTGGAGGGCGGGGAAAAGATCGATATAGAGGACGCTGTGCGGCGGTGGATGTCCACAGTCCCCCAGGGGCAGCGGGTAGACCGCCTGTGCCGTCTGATTTGGGCCGCCGCCGGGCCGCTCATGAGCAGCAAGCCGGAGGATCAGATCGACATCAGCGGCTATGAAAGCTGCTGCGAAACCGAAGACACAGCGGACGGTAAACCCGTCCGCTGGCTGCGGCGGACGCGGATCACCACGGAGGATGGGATCATTTTGGGCGTCCGGGCGGACGATATGTCCTTCGCCGCCGTTTTCCCGGAGCCGGAGAATGGCTGGGAGGCCTTCCTGGAAAGCAACGAACGCTGCCGCCGTCTGTTCGGAGTCCTGGCGCGGCCCCACTGTCTGGAGCTGCTGGAGTATCTGCACAGCAAGCCGCCCTTTCCCCTGCGCCGCTATACGCCGGGAGCCATCGCCAGACCCATGGGGCTGGACCTCGTGGAAGCGGAGCAGCTGATGGATGATCTGGCCGGACTGGGCGTACTGAGCAGGGCGGAGCTGGAGACGGAGGACGGGCTGCTCCACTCCTATTTGCTGGACGGGGACGAGGCGCTGGCGCCCTTCCTCTATCTCGCCCGCTGGCTGACTACGGACGGCAGCGGCTTTTTGAACGCGCCCTATCGGAGGATTCCTGTGCTGCGCGGCGAGAAGTGGAAGGAAGCAGAGAAGAAGGAGAACTGACATGAAATACTATTTGAAAAAAAGCTGGAAGAAGATTTCCCTGGCCTGTTTTCTGGGCCTGGCCTGCGAGGGTGTCTATGTTGTCATACAGCTTATCATGATGCGTGGATTTGACGCGGCCATCAACTTGGATTTTCGGAGTTTCCTGATCTGGACGGCATTGAATCTGGGCGTCTATGGACTGTACCTGGCCCTGGCGGCGCTGGAGGGCGTCCTGGAAGCCCGGGCCGTCCGGGCCATGAACAACGCCGTCCGCCACGATCTGTACCTGTCCCTGCTGGACAAGAGCCACGCCGCCTATCACAGCCAGGACACCGGCGAGTATATCTCCTGGCTCACTACCAACGTCAAGCAGATCGAGCGGCTGGCCTGGGAACCTTTTATCAGCTGCGTCAGTCAGATCGGCCTGATCGTCTGGTGCATCCTGGCGCTGATCTCCCTGCACTGGCTCATGCTGGCGGCGGGACTGGTTTCCGTGGTGGTCATGCTGGCGGTACCGAAGCTGTTCCAGAAGCGGATGGAGCGTCTGGGCGCGGACTGCGCCGCCGCCGAGGCGGAGGGCGTCAGCAAGTTGAAGGACCTGCTCTCCGGCTTCGACGTGCTGCGGTCTTTCGGCCACGCGGACCGCTTCCTGGACCAGGGCAACGCCGTCAGCGACCGGATAGAGGCCCCCAACTGCCGCCGGAGCAGCACCCAGAACGCCCTTTCCTGCTTTACCGGCTTTTTCAGCATCGCCCTGCAAATTTTCCAGCAGGTGGTAACGGTAGCTCTGGCCTTTCAGGGAAAAATCATTCTGGGCGCTATGGCCAGCGCCAGCAACCTGACCGCCGGGATCGTCAACGGCCTGCGTACCATCGCCACCCACCGCATGTCCCTGGCCTCTGCCAAACCTTATTTTAAAAATATCACCGTCCATACCGGGGAGGCCCGCGCCAGGGCCGAGGACGGTATGGACCCGTTAAACGATGCTATCACCATCGAAGGTCTGCATTTCCGGTATGGCGAGAAGCCCATCCTGCAAGAATTATCCCTCCAGTTCCGCAAGGGCGGCAAATACGCCCTCACCGGCCCCTCTGGCTGCGGGAAATCCACCCTGCTAAAGCTCCTGCTTGGCTGGCTGCCGGACTACGGCGGTGCCATCCGGTTTGACGGCAGAGACGCCAAAGACTTCACCCCCGAGCAGCTGCAAAAACAAATGAGCTACATCGAGCAGAACGTGTTCCTCTTCAACTCCACCATCCGCGACAACATCACCCTGGGCGAGGATTTTTCCGAGGACCAACTGCAAAAGGCTCTTCGCGACAGCGCGTTAATTGGCGACCTCGCCTCCATGCCCGATGGCCTGGATACTGTGGTAGGGGAGGAGGGCGGCAATCTCTCCGGCGGTCAGAAGCAGCGGGTCGCCATCGCCCGGGCACTCATTCATGACCGCTCCATTCTCCTGGTAGACGAGGGCACCAGCGCGTTGGACCAGCGGAACGCCGACATCGTAGAAAAGAGCCTCCTTGCCAACCCCAACCTGACCCTGATCCTGGTCAGCCACCATCTTACCCCCGAGCGAAAGGGGCAGTTTACGCAGGTGTTTGATTTGCAGCCGGCAGCAGGAGAACACAGCGGAGAGGCGGCCTCCTTTTTTCCATAAAAACCACCAAAATCTCCGGAAATAAAATTGACGTGGGAAAAACCCTGTGCTAAAATAGAGCTGTACGCCCACAGGGCGCAAAAAAACAGCAACCGAATCTAAGTGGAAAGAGGACACACTATGTATCGGATCGTAAAGAAGCGGGTTTTGAACCCCACCGTGACCCTCATGGAGGTCGAGGCCCCCGCCGTGGCCCGGAAGTGCGAGCCCGGCCAGTTT
Source organism: uncultured Clostridia bacterium (assembly GCA_947177115.1). Lineage (GTDB taxonomy): Bacteria > Bacillota > Clostridia > Oscillospirales > Oscillospiraceae > Pelethomonas. The sequence continues at coordinate 14,504 of CAMWTG010000003.1, read as the reverse complement.
ATCATTCTCCGGGTGGACGAGAACGGCGAGCGCATCCCCCTGACCATCGCCGCCTATGACCGGGAGAAGGGCACCGTCACCGTTATCTTCCAGCTGGTGGGCGCCACCACCGAGAAGCTGAACCACAAGGAGGAGGGCGAGTACCTCCAGGACTTCGTGGGACCCCTGGGCAAGGCCACCGAGACCGAGGGCCTCAAGCGCGTGGCCGTTATCGGCGGCGGCGTGGGCACCGCCATCGCCTACCCCGTGGCTAAGAAGCTCCATGACGATGGGTGCCATGTGGACCTGATCGTGGGCTTCCGGAACAAGGACCTCATTATCCTCAAGGATGAGTTCGAGGCCGCCAGCACCAACCTGATCATCGGCACCGATGATGGTTCCTACGGCAAGAAGGCCCTGGTCACCGACCTGCTCAAGGAGCAGATCGAGGCCGGCGCCAAGTATGACCGGGTCATTGCTATCGGACCGGTCATTATGATGAAATTCGTCTGCCTGCTCACCAAGGAGTACGGCATCCCCACCGTGGTCAGCATGAACCCCATCATGATCGATGGCACCGGCATGTGCGGCGGCTGCCGCCTCACCGTGGGCGGCGAGACCAAGTTTGCCTGTGTGGACGGTCCCGAGTTCGATGGCCACCTGGTGGATTTCGATGAGTCCATGGCCCGCGGCGCTATGTACCGCGATTTCGAGATGCACGCAAGAGAAGAGACGTGCAATCTGTTCAAGCAGGAGGTAAAGTAAGATGGCTAATATGCGTCCGGATAAGAACCCCATGCCCCACCAGGACCCTGTGGTCCGGTCCGGCAACTTTGAAGAAGTGGCCCTGGGCTACACCAAGGAGCAGGCCATCGATGAGGCCCAGCGGTGCCTGAACTGCAAGAACATGCCCTGCGTCTCCGGCTGCCCGGTGAAGATCCACATTCCCGAGTTCATCGCCAAGGTGGCCGAGGGCGATTTCGAGGCCGCCTATCAGATCATCGCCCAGGACAGCGCCCTCCCCGCCGTGTGCGGCCGGGTCTGCCCCCAGGAGACTCAGTGCGAGAGCAAGTGCGTGCGGGGCATCAAGCACGAGAGCGTGGGCATCGGCCGCCTGGAGCGGTTCGTAGCCGACTGGCACAACGCCAATTCCACGGAAAAGCCTGTGAAGCCCGCCTCCAACGGCCACAGGGTGGCCGTCATCGGCTCCGGCCCCTCCGGCCTCACCTGCGCCGGCGACCTGGCCCGGAAGGGATATGAGGTCACCGTATATGAGGCCCTCCATCTGGCCGGCGGCGTGCTGGTGTACGGCATCCCCGAGTTCCGTCTGCCCAAGTCCATCGTCCAGAAGGAAGTGGACGGGCTCAAGGAGCTGGGCGTGAAGATCGAGACCAACGTAGTGGTGGGCCGGTCCATCACCATTGACGAGCTCATGGAGCAGGAGGGCTTCGAGGCGGTGTTTATTGGCTCCGGCGCGGGACTGCCCATGTTCATGCACATCCCCGGCGAGAACCTGAAGGGCGTGTACTCCGCCAACGAGTTCCTCACCCGCATCAACCTGATGAAGGCTTACAAAGAAGGTTCCGACACGCCCATCATGCCCCTGAAGGGCAAGAAGGTGGCCGTTGTGGGCGGCGGCAACGTGGCTATGGACGCCGCCCGGTGCTCCCGCCGTCTGGGGGCCGATGTGTACATCGTCTACCGCCGTAGCGAGGCCGAGCTCCCCGCCCGTGCCGAGGAAGTGGAGCACGCCAAGGAGGAGGGCATCATCTTCAAGACCCTCACCAATCCCACCGCCATCCTGGGCTACAACAATCCCGAGGATAAGCGGGATCCCAAGAACGGTTCCGTCTCCGGCCTGACCTGCGTGGAGATGGAGCTGGGTGAGCCTGACGCCTCCGGCCGCCGCCGTCCCATCGTGAAGGAAGGCAGCGAGTTCGAGATGGAGATGGACTGCGTCATCATGGCCCTGGGCACCAGCCCCAACCCCCTCATCAAGTCCACCACCAAGGGCCTGGAGATCAACAAGCGGGGCGGCATCATCGTCAACGAGGACGGCCTCACCAGCCGCGAGGCGGTGTATGCCGGCGGCGATGCGGTGACCGGCGCGGCTACTGTTATCCTGGCCATGGGCGCGGGCAAGACTGCAGCCGCGGCTATTGACGGACAGCTGAGCGGGAAGTAAGGCATACATACTTTTCTTTTTTGAAAAAAAGAAAAGTATCAAAAGAAAAAACTTTTGGGCAAAACATTGTTTTGCCTGTCATTGGATGGAGCGGGTCCCGGTGAAGGGGCCCGCTCCTCTGTATGGTCAAAAAAGCCTGTCCATTCTGACATATCCTCTCCAGGGGAAACAATCTTTAGCCGGACAATCCCCATAGCACAGACTGTGCAGGGGCGGACATCGCCCGCCCGCTTGTATGATAACCACCGTGCTGTCGATACCTCGCAGATATTCGGTAGATAGCGGGCTCGCCCCTGCACGGATTTTGCTATTTCGGGGACTGTATTTCACAAGAGTGGATTTCCAAATGCGGGATATGGTCAAAATATTGGTGGAATTGCTTCATTTGTTGAAAGTCCCTTTCAGAAATTTTTGCTCATCGGTAGGATACGAGGTCGTTCAGATCACGTCTGCGGAAATGCTCCTGCGATGGACCGCTGTCCGCATATCCCATGACCAGTATCGCAACAGGCTCGATGTTCTCTGGTAATTCAAATTCCACTTTGACAGCTTCGGGAATAAAGTGCATGATCCACGCAGAGCCTATGCCCAGCTCCGTTGCCTCCATCATCATATGAACTGCAGCGATGCTTGCATCAATATCGCCGCTGGTTTTATCATCATAGGATCGTTTCCAGCATGTTTCCTTATCATAGCAAACAATAAATGCAAGCGGGGCGTTATAATGGCACTCCGTGCATTTTTTCAACGTGCTGATCCCTTCCTGCGAATGAATGACCAAGATCCTCTGCGGCTGGTTATTATGCGCAGTCGGCGCAGCACATCCCGCCATAAGGATCTGATCTATCATCATCTGAGGAACGGGGGTTTCTTTGAAACTGCGTACAGAGTATCTTTTTGCCGCCAACTCTAAAAAATCCATTTTAGCTCCTTTCAGCTCCCGCGCTGCCGTTTTCATTCCCGCCGCGCACAGAGGCGCTCAGCGGATACAATGATCCTCCTCCATTATACCACAGGACCGGGAGCGGGGAAATAAAAATTTTGCCATATCTTGCATGGATACCGGCGGCAGAACAGGCAAAACTACACCTGAAAGCCATTCAGCGGGCTTTTGCAATGAAAAAGGAGGTAAAGGATATGGTTTTAGATCGTATCGCGCTGCTGTTGGTTGTGATCGGCGCACTGAACTGGGGCGCCATCGGGCTGTTCGGACTGGATCTGGTGGCCTTTGTTTGCGGCGGCCAGATGGCGGTGCTTTCCCGCGTGATCTATGCCCTTGTGGGCCTGGGCGGGCTGTGGTGCATTTCTCTGCTGTTCCGGGAGAGAGTGCCCAGTGAAGCGGCCGCTTAACGGACAGAAGCGGGCGCAAAGATCTTCTCCTGCGCGTCCGGGGCGCAGGAGGGATTTTTGATATAGAGCACAGGGACAGAGGCCCGGAGGCGATCCGCGTTTCTGTCCCTGTGGGTGCGGCGGCCTGTCCCCGTATGGGGGAAGACCGCGCAGAGAAAGTCTCCTGCGAACAAAGTACACAAAAAACTCTGTTAAACTTTTATCAATATGCCGGTTGCATTCCGCAGCGAAATGTGCTATGATAATAATGTCAAAAGGGAGTAGTTCCCCAAAGTGATTTGGGGCGCGCACCGTCAGGACGGCGCTTTCGGCGCCCGGGACGCGCGGAGGTCTCCAGCTGGGACTTTAACGAGACTTTTGCCGGGAGGCAGAGGTCTCGTTTTTTCGTACCCGGGTGCGGAAGACGGCTCCCTCTGACAAAGAGACGGAAGTGGTAAACTGGGATATTGACATTTTAAGGAGGAGAAAAACATGACCGAACTTATGAGATTCATCGTTCCCGCTGTGATCGTACTGCTGGTCCTGCTGCTGTTCTTCATGGGCTACCTGAAAGCGCCGCCGGACACGGCCTACATCATCTCCGGACTGGGCCGCAAGCGGATCCTCATCGGCAAGGCCGGCTGGCGGGTGCCTTTCTTCGAGCGGGTGGATAAGCTCTCCCTGCGCATCATGCAGGTGGACGTGAAGACCAGCGAGGCGGTGCCCACCAACGAGTTCATCAACGTCACCGTGGACGGCGTGGCCAACGTGAAGATCAGCTCCGACCCGGAGCTGCTGAAGCTGGCCGCCGAGGCCCTGCTGGGCAAGCGCCCGGAGGAGCTGGTAGGCCTGGTGACCCAGGTGCTGGAGGGCAACATGCGGGAGATCGTAGGCTCTGTGGGCCTCAAGGAGATGGTCCAGGACCGCCAGGGCGTAGCCCGGAAGATCACCGAGAACGTGGTCCCCGATATGCGCAAGCTGGGGCTTGAGGTGGTCAACTTCAACATCCAGAACTTCAAGGACGGGGCCGGCACCATTGAGAACATGGGCATCGACAACGTGGAGCAGATCCGCAAGAACGCCCAGATCGCCAAGGCCAACGCCCAGCGGGACATCGCCATCGCCACCTCCCAGGCCCAGCAGGAGGCCAACGCCGTAAAGGTCCAGTCTGAGAAGATGATGGCCGAGCAGGATGCGGCCCTTGCCATCCAGCAGGCGGAAATGAAGGTGAAGGCCGATGCCAAGAAGGCTGAGGCCGATGCGGCCTACTCCATCCAGCAGGAGACCCAGCGCAAGACCATCGAGGTTACCCGGGTCAGCGCCGACATCGCCCGAAAGGAGAAGGAGGCGGAGCTGGCCGAGCGGGAGATCGCCATTCAGGAGCGCCGCCTGGACGCCGAGGTCCGTAAGCAGGCGGACGCCATGAAGTACAAGGCCGAGAAGGAGGCCGAGGCTGAGCTGGTCCGCCGCCAGCGTGACGCCGATGCCAAGGCCTACGAGGCCATCAAGGAGGCGGAGGCCCGCAAGGCGGAGGCGGAAGCCCTGCGCTTCGCCATGGAGCAGGAGGCCGAGGGCATCCGGGCCAAGGGCCTGGCTGAGGCCGAGGCCATCGAGAAGAAGGCGGAGGCCCAGAAGAAGATGGGCGAGGCCTCTGTGCTGGAGATGTACCTGGACGCTCTGCCCGAGGTGGTGAAGAACGCCGCCGCGCCTCTGGCCCAGACCGACCGGATCGTCATGTACGGCGATGGCAATTCTACCAGGCTGGTCAAGGACGTCATGTCCTCCGCCAGCCAGGTGATGGATGGGGTGAAGGAGTCCACCGGACTGGACCTGACCTCTCTGCTGGCCGGGGTGGTAGGCGGCAGGATGGCCGCCGGCCAGCCGGTGACCGTGGAGGTCAAAACCGCCGGGGACGGCGAGGCCAAGGCTGCCGCCAAACCGGAGGAGAAGCCCGGGAACGAAGTGTAAACAAGCCCTGGAACGGGGTCCGGATGCACAGGCATCCGGGCCCTCTTTTTCTGCCGTTTCCGGGGAGCCGTCCGGGGCGGCGGACGGCAAAATCTCTTCCAGTGGTTTCAATTTCATACTATTACCTGTTCCTTTACAACTTGTTTCCTGCCAAAATATATGATAGCATCAGCTCGAAATGGGGATGGAACGTGGCGGTCCGGCCCGGCTTTCCCCGGAACGATCTGGCAAAAGGAGGTCATAGGATTACTATCGTTGTTCTCTCATCTGCGCGAAAATGAATGATTTACGATTTGGAAAGGAGCCCCTGAGATGAAAAAGCTGTTTACCAAGACATTGACGCTGCTCCTGGCAGCGGCAATGCTGGCCGGTCTTGCCGGATGTAATTCCGGCAGCCCCGATGCAACTCCCGATTCCACCCCCGATGCAAACGTCAGTACGGAGTCTGACAGCAACGCCGCGCTGCCCGCAGAGCCCGCGCCGGAGCAGCCCGCAATATCCGTTACGGAAGAGAACACCTACAGCAAGCCTCTGCCCAATCTTCCCGAGGTCCCCTACTGGTTCCCCAATGATCTGCTCAGCTGGGACCCCGCCCAGGACGCCGATGCCGCTTATAACGTCAGCGCCGTTCCTCTGGCTCAGCGGGTGGACAAGGCGCAGCTCACCCCCGTCAATGCCACCCAGAACAAGGATATGAACGTGGTGGCCATCTCCATCATGAACGCCAGCACCAGCGGAAATGCGCCCCACGGCCTCAACACCGCCAATGCCAATGTATTTTCCTACTGGCAATATATTGACAAGCTGGTATACTGGGGCGGCTCCTCCGGCGAGGGCCTGATCGTGGCCCCCAGCGCGGACGTCATCGATGCGGCCCACCGCAACGGCGTGCCGGTCCTCGGCACCGTATTCTTCCCCCAGGCCGGCCACGGCGGCAAGATCGAGTGGCTCAACGACTTCCTGCAGAAGGATGCCAACGGCAGTTTCCCCATCATCGACAAGCTCATTGAGGCTGCGGAGTACTTCGGCTTCGATGGCTGGTTCATCAACCAGGAGACCGAGGGCGGCGAGAGCGATCCTAATGGTCTGCTGACGGCGGACCACGCTGCGCTCATGCAGGAGTTCATCAAGGCATTCAAGGCCAAGGCCGGCGACAGCCTGGAGATCATGTGGTATGACTCCATGACCGTAGATGGCGAAATGGACTGGCAGAACGCCCTGACCGACAAGAACAAGTGCTTCCTCATTGATGAGGAAAACAATGCCGTTGCCGACAGCATGTTCCTGAACTTCTGGTGGACGCTGGAGAAATATTCCGATGAGATCGTGGCACAGATGAACGAAACGCAGCGGGAGTATTATGAGAAGCGCATCGCCGCTCTCTATGACGCGCCCCTGCTGAAGAGTTCCAAGGAGCTGGCGGAGGAGCTGGGGATCGATCCTTACGATCTGTATGCCGGCATTGATGTCCAGGCGAGAGGCTATAACACCCCTGTTGACTGGGAGCTGTTCGCCCCCGAAGATCAGCCCTACACCTCCCTGGGCCTCTACTGCCCCAGCTGGACCTATTTCGCCGCCAATGACTTCTTTGAGGATTACCAGAAGAAGGAGAGCGTCCTGTGGGTCAACGAGAAGGGCGATCCCTTCGCGGCCACCGAGGCCGAGGAAATGGAGTGGAAGGGCATCTCCACCTACGCCGTTGAGCAGACCGTGGTCAGCCAGATCCCCTTTATCACCAATTTCAACATGGGCCACGGCTATAACTTCTTTATTGACGGCGAGCGCGTCTCCCTGAAGGACTGGAACAACCGCAGCATGCAGGATGTCATGCCCACCTACCGCTGGCATCTGGAGCAGGAGGGCGGCAATGCCCTGACGGCCAGCATCGACTACTCCGATGCTTATTACGGCGGCACCTGCGTGAAGCTCAACGGCAAGGCGTTCAAGGACCAGCCCACCGCCATGACGCTGTACAGCGCCCAGCTCCCCATGACCAAGGATCTGTCCTTCACCGCCAAGGCCAAGTCCACCGTGGAGGCCTCCATGGATCTGGTGGTGGGCCTGTCCGATGGCAGTACCGAGACCATCAGCGGCGATCAGAAGGTGGGGGCCGAGTGGACCAGCGTCAGCTATGACATCTCCGGCCTGGATGGCAAGACCGTCACCACCATCGGCTTCAAGGTCAGCACCGCCGAGGACTCTTTCAATCTCAAGTTCCTCCTGGGCCAGATCGCGGTCACCCGGTCAGGCGATGGCGCCGCGGCGCTGGAGGCCTCCGGCCTGCAGGTGGACAGCACCAGCTTTGACGATGACGACTGCATGTATACCGGCGTCCGGCTGTCCTGGACCGGCACGGCGGACCACTACGAGATCTATCGGGTGAACCAGGACGGCAGCATCTCCTTCCTGGCGGCCACCCCTGGCGTCAATTACTACATCAACGGCCTGGAGCGGAACGATGACACCAACAAGACCAACTTCCAGGTGATCCCCGTCAGCGTCACCGGCGAGCGGGGCGCGGCATCCAACACTGCCACCATGGACTGGCCCGACAATAGCCTGCCCAAGGCGGACTTCAAGGCGTCCGCCACCCTGGCGGCCCCCGGTCAGGAGATCACCTTCGAGAGCCTGTGTTCCGCAAACACCGAGACCCTGGCCTGGGAGTTCCCCGGCGCTTCTGTGGAAACCAGCTCCGATGCCTCTCCCAAGGTGAGCTACGCCAATGAGGGCGTCTACACCGTGAAGGTCACCGCCAAGAACGCCTCCGGCGAGGCCGTGGCGGAGAAGGAGGGCCTGATCACCATCTCCTCCAAGGTCACCGGCGAGCTTGCTCTGCTCAGCCAGGGCAAGGACACAGAGGCCACCGCCTATGTCAACGACAACGAGGCGCCTCCCTTCGCCGTGGATGGCGATGTGACCAAGAAGTGGTGCGCCACCGGCAACCCGCCTCACGCCATCACCATTGACCTGGGCGATGTGAAGGCCGTCAGTGAGGTCTATATCGCCCACGCCGAGGCCGGCGGCGAGGGCAGCTCCATGAACACCAAGGCGTATACCATCCTGGTCAGCGCCGATGGCGAGGAGTTCACCGAAGTGGTCAAGGTCGCCAAGAACATGCTGGGCGAGACTGTGGACACCTTCCCGGTGGTCAACGCCCGGTACGTGAAGCTGTCCGTGGATAAGCCCACCCAGGGTTCCGACACTGCGGCCAGAATCTACGAGATCGAGGTGTACGGCCTGGACGAGGCGCTGTAAGCGGCCCGTTCCCGAAAAAACAATAAGGGGAGCATCTCCCCGGCATCACGCGGCGGCCTCTCTGTGAGGCCGCCGCCTTTTTCTGCGCGAAAGGCCGGTGTGCTCCCTGCGGCGCTTCTGTCATGAAATTGTTTCCGAATCGTCTTCAAAAAGATGCAAGAATGATACACGCATCTGTAAAATATAGTTTGCGGAGAGGAACTATCTGTCCGCCGATCACGTCTATATCAACAGGAAGTCATCACCGGCAGGCTCCACCGCCGTGTGACTGTAGGGATGAGGAGGAAATGACCATCATGAATCGATCAAGAAACGCGGCCCTGCTGCTGGCGGTGAGTCTGCTGCTGGGCCTGCTGTCGGGCTGCGGGAAGAATAATACCCAGCAGCTCTCCGCCAATGTCTACGTGCCGGCATACATAGACCTGGATCTGGACCTGAGCTATGTCCGGGGCGGATGCAGCGATGGGGAAAATATCTATATCATCGGCCAGAGTGAACATGAGACGCCGGTGACGGACCCCTATACCGGAGAAGTCTACAGTAATTATACGTACAGCTATGATATCTACCGTGTCTCCCTGGCGGACGGCGCAGCGGAGCGGCTGTCCGGCTACACGGCTCCGGTGGTGCCCGAGGGCAAAGAAGGCAACGCCAGCATCGAGCGCATCGAGACCGGCAAGGACGGCACCCTCTGGGTGACGGAGTATGTCTACATCTGGGGCGACCTGGAGACATCGGAGAAGTATCCGGCCACAGCTGACATGGCCCGCGCGGCTGTCAGTTTTACGGATGCCGCTGCGGCAGTTGAGCCTGAGGAGGTTGCCGGTGATATCGCTCCTGACGAGCCCGTTGAGGAGCCCGATTACTATGAGCCCCAGGAATCCACGGTCCGGCGGCAGCTGGATGCCCAGGGCAACGAGCTGGACAAGATCGACCTCACCAACCTGCAGGACACCCTGGCGGGGATCCTGGGCGAGGACGAGTATGTCTATTCCACCACCTTTGACAACGAGGGCCGCCTCTATGCCGTCACCAGCAGCAAGATCTACGTGCTGGACTCCCAGATGAACGTCCTCTTCACGCTGGAGGGGACGGATATGTGGAATGATCTGGTCCTGCTGGGCGATGGCCTTGTGGGGATGCAGAAATGGGATTACGATGATGAGGCCGGGCAGAGCACCAACAAGCTGCTGACCATCGACCCGGTCAAGCAGGACTGGGGCCCGGAGTATATCCTGAGCCAGAATGCGTACAGCATCTATCCCGGCGGCGGGGACTACCTCTTCTATTATGAGGTCAATGATGCCGTCTTCGGCTTCAGGGCTGGACAGGGATCCAACGGCGAAGCTGCCGGCGAGGGAGAGCGGCTGTTCACCTGGCTCGAGGCGGACATTGACAACAGCAATGTGCGCAGCTTTTTCTTCCTGCCGGACGGACGGGTGGCAGCTCTTATCCTGGAGTGGCCGGAGGACGGCAAGGGAAATATGAATATCAGCGTGGTCATCCTGACCTCCACGCCTCGGGAAGAGCTGCCGGAGAAGACCACCCTGGTCTATGCTACCCTGTCCCTGAACTACGATGCCAGAAGGAAGATCCTTGATTTCAACAAGCGCAGCGACAAATACCGCATTGAGGTGCGGGACTACGCCGAGTATGACACCGATGGCGGGGGGAAGGCGTCCCTCCAGAAGCTGAATACGGAGATCCTGGCCGGCAACGTGCCGGACATTCTGGATACCAACAGCCTGCCCCTGCGGCAATACGGGGCCAAGGGCATCCTGGAGGATCTGTGGCCCTTTATCGAGAACGATCCCGACCTGGGCCGGGAGGCGCTGATGACCCGCCCCCTGGAGGCCAACGAGCAGGACGGGAAGCTCTATGAGATATTCAGCACCTTCTACATCCGGACGGCGGCGGGGCCCTCCAGAGTCGTGGGCAATGAGCTGAGCTGGACCCTGGCGGATATGAAAGCGGCCCTGGAGAAGATGCCCGAGGGCTGCTCCATCCTGGGCCAGAGCGATACCCAGGAGGATATGCTCAAGCTGCTGATGGGCCTCAACATGAGCCAGTTCGTGGACTGGGAGAGCGGCAAGTGCAGCTTTGACAGCGAGGATTTCAAGTCCCTGCTGGAGTTCTGCGCCGCTTTCCCCGCCGAGTGGGACTGGGAGAAGCAGGGGGAGGACTATGAGGATGATTATTCCCGCATCCTCAATGGCCGGCAGCTGCTGACGCAGGCAAGTCTGGGCGAATTCATGTGGTCGGTGCAGGAGCCGGCGGCGCTGTTCAACAATGAGTACACCTTCGTGGGGTATCCCAAGGAGAACGGCGGCGTGGGCAGCAGCTTTTCCATCTCCCGGGGCACCGCTATGTCCAGCGCCTGTAAAGACAAGGAGGGCGCCTGGTCCTTTATCCGGCAGGTATTGCTGCCCCAGGTGGAGTCGGACGGACGGTACTACGGCAGTTTCCCCATCAACAAGTCCGACTTTGACCAGATGGTGGCGCAGGCCATGGAGATCCAGTACGAGACGGACGCGGACGGAACCCCCATCCTGGATGAGAACGGCGAGAAGATCCCCGTGTACATGGGGAGTATCTGGATCAGCAATGACCAGCAGGTGCCCATGCACGCCGCCACCCAGGAAGAGGTGGACAAGGTGATGGAGCTGTACAACGCGGTGGATTCCGTTTATAATTATGATGAGCGGATCTACGATGCGGTCTGGGAGGTGGCCAGCCAGTACTTTGCCGGCGATAAACCCCTGGATGATGCGGCCAGCCTGATCCAGAACAAGGTGTCGCTGTATGTCAACGAGAGCAAGTAGCGTTTGCTGCCGGGGAAAAGGGCGGCAAACGCGGAAAAAATAAAACAACTGTGATAAAAGTAAGATGCAAAAATGATGCACGCGGCTGGTAGATTAGAGGCATCGATCATGAGCAAGGAGGAATTTGTCCAATGATACAATGCAAAAAGAGGGTCCCGGCGCTGCTGCTGGCGCTGTGTATGCTCCTGAGTCTGGCGGCCTGCGGCAAGGACAAGGAGGACGATGCCCAGCAGCTGTCCGGCACGGTATATGTACCTGAGTTCATAGACCTGGACCTGGACATCCTGGGCAAGGATTATGACCTGTACGGCGGCGGCTGCACCGATGGGACCAACGTCTACCTGCTGGCCAACATCTATCCCGACTGGGAGGCCGGTGAGGAGGGAGATGCTCGCTACGCCATCATCCGCATCCCCTTGGACGGCGGCGAGGCGGTGGAGCTGGAGAACTTCCAGTCCGGCGGTGGGGACGGAGAGGACGGCAGCGAGGTCAACCGGAATTTCAGCTCCATCCGCGCCGGTATGGACGGGTCGCTGTGGCTGGAGGAGAGCACCTATACCTATATCTTCGAGCTGCCGGAGGACTTCGACCCGGAGACGGACAGCCAGTATAACTACGTCACCGATTCCGTCCGGAAGGAGTATCAGGTCCAGCTGGATTCCACCGGGACCGAGATCACCCGCATCGACACCAGCGACCTGGAGGAGAAGGCGGGGATGGATGGCATGTACTACAACGGCACCGTTGTTGACCAGGACGGGGATATCATCGTCTGCGGCAACCAGAAGGTTGTGGTGCTGGATTCTTCCATGAACGTCCGCTTCACCATCGAGGACAGCAACCTGCGGGGCGGCAATCTGGTGCAGCTGTCCGATGGGACCATCGGAGCCACCATATACATGCATGATTCCGCCACCCAGACCTCCAGCGCCCAACTGCGCTCCATCGACAAGGCCGCCAAGGGCTGGGGCGAGAGCTACGACCTGCCGGTCTACGCCAGCTATAACCTTTATACCGGCGGCGGGGATTATCTCTTTTATTATCAGAACGGCGATGCCCTATACGGCTACAGGGCCGAGGCGAAGGACGGCGCCAGCCGGGAGGAGCGCCTTCTGAGCTGGCTGGAGGCGGACATCAACTCCGAGGACATCCAGTTCTTCTCCTTCCTGGCCGATGGCCGGGTGGTGGTGATGACCAATTCCTGGCGCAGCAGCGGCAGCCGGACCGCGTCCCTGGCCATTCTTACGGCCACGGACCGCTCCCAGCTGCCGGAGAAGACCACGCTGACCTATGCCACCATGGGTCTGGGGTCCTCCGTGCGCAATCAGATCCTGGAATTCAACAAGACCAGCAGCACCCACCGGATCGAGGTGACGGACTACTCCGAATACGCCACCAATGATGACTACGCCGCCGGGCTGACCCGGCTGAACACAGAGATCTTGGCCGGCAAGGTGCCCGACATCATCAGCGTTTCCGGCATGCCCATCCGGCAGTACGGGGCCAAGGGCCTGCTGGAGGACCTGTGGCCCTACATTGAGCAGGATACGGAGATCGGCGGCCGGGCGGGCGTCATGGAGAGGGTGTTCACCGCCGCCGAGCAGGAGGGGAAACTCTACCAGATCTTTGACAGCTTCAGCATCAGCACCGTTGTCGGCTCCCGGAAGATGCTGGGAGACCGGACCAGCTGGACCCTGGCGGAGCTGCAGGAGGCGCTGGCCTCCATGCCCGAGGGCTGCGCCATCTTCGGCGATTGGGACACCAAGGAGAACATGCTCCAGACGGTGCTGAGCATGAACATGGACAGCTACGTGGACTGGTCCACCGGGACGTGCAGCTTTGACGGCGATGCATTCAAGGCGGCCCTGGAGTTCTGCAACAGCTTCCCTGCGGAGTACACCCCCGTGGATGGAGAGTATGACGATGAGGACACCCGTATCCGCGAGGGGCGGCAGATGTTGTCCCGGGACTACATCTCTGGCTTTGAGAGCATCCAGCGGATCGAGGCCACCTTCGGCGGACCGGAGGCGATCAACTCCTTCTATATGGACTACAGCGGCGGCTACCCCCCTACGGTCTCCGATGTGCCCGTCAAGAATGACTGGGGCTACAGCGAGGCCCAGGACCGCCTGATCCCCGGCCGGTACATCACCTACATCGGCTATCCCCGTGAGGACGGCAAGTGCGGCAGCACCTTCGAGATCAGCGGCGGCCTGGCCATGTCCAGCACCTGCAAGGACAAGGACGGCGCGTGGCAGTTCATGCGGGAGATCCTCCTGCCCGTGGACGAGGAGGAGAGCGGCGAGCGCTGGAACTGGAACCACTGGGGCTTCCCCGCCAACAAGGCCCAGTTCGACAAGTTCGTGGCGGAGGCCATGGAGGTGGAGTACATGACCGATGCCGATGGCAACCCCATCCTGGACCCCAACGGCGATCCTGTCCAGGAGGTCAGCAGCGGCTATGGCTACGGGGACAACCGGACGCTGTGGATCCAGGCCACCACTCAGGAGGAGTACGACCAGATCATGGAGCTGTACAACGCCATCGACTCCATTTCCAGCAGCGATAACAGCATTTTTGATATCGTGAAAGACGTGGCCGGCAGCTACTTTGCCGGAGACAAGTCCCTGGACGAAACTGCGGAGCTGATCCAGAACCGCGTGAACATCTATGTCAATGAAAACCGTTAAGGAAAAAAAAGTAAAAACCAAGGCGCCCCGGACGGATCGGAAGGCCGGGAAGGCGCGGAGGGCGTGGGACAGGAGCAACGACAAGGTCCGCGATGTCCTGCACTCCGTTGCCTTCCTGACCCCCAGCGTGACAGGAGTGGCGGTGTTCTTCATCCTGCCGTTCCTGGTGGTGGTGTACTACTCGGTGATCCGCTCCCCCATGAACCCGGAATTAGTGTTCCTGGAGAAGTTCGTGCACGGACTGAAAAACTCATCATTCAGCACCGCCGCCAGGAA
>CAMWTG010000002.1 GCA_947177115.1 uncultured Clostridia bacterium | reverse complement strand
AAGACGGCATACGCCCTCATGCCTAGTGTCGTGGGGTCGGTGATGTGTTTAATTGAAAGATACAAACGCCGGCTTCACAGCCATCGGCAAATCCCCCTCGGGGTAGATCCGAACGGACCGCCTCCGGTCATGACGTTAACCAGGTTGTAGTTGTTTACAAAAGCGCCGGTGATTGCAAGCAGTACGTTGAGGACAATTGTGCTGTTGATCTGGGGGACCGTGATATGAATGAATTCCCGGAACTTGCTGGCGCCATCGATCCGCGCGGCTTCATACAACTCCTCGGGCACCGCTTGAATGGCCGAGAGATACAGCACCATGTGGAAACCGATCCACTTCCAGATATCGACCCAGGCAACGGAATACAGGGCGATGTTGGGGTCGCTCAGCCATCCCTGGATCAGGCCGGACAGCCCCAGCTTTGCCAGCAGGCCGTTGAGTATGCCGAAGGTCGGGTTATAGATCCACGTCCACAGAACGCCTATCACCACGTAGGAAAAGGTGACCGGCATATAAAGGGAGGTCCTGCAAAACCCTTTTCCCCGCTTCTGCCCTACCAGCAGCAGGGCAAGCGCAAGCCCGATCCCATTTTTGAATACGGTGATCACGATGGCATAGACAAAGGTGTTTTTCAGCGCCGCCCAGAATGCGCCGTCCTGCAAAACAAACAGATAGTTCTGGATGCCCAGCCATTTCATCTCCGACAGACCGTCCCACCGAAAAAAACTGGTATATACGCCATAGATAAACGGGCAGACGATAAAAGCAGTGAAAAGTATGATAGCCGGAGCCGTCATATAATAAGGGAACAGAGCGTCTTTTTGTCTCAATTTTTTGATCATAGGCATTCTCCATTGATTGCCTGCGCGGCCCGGCCTCCGGCCGGCGCCGCGCAGGCAATTGACACGAGGTTGACAGATACAGACGGAAACTTATGATGCGTAGTTCTCGGGAATATAGGCAGGCGTCACATTGTCCCAATCCGCATCGGTCCACTCATCCCACCATTTATAGACATAGCCCTCCGCCTGCATGCGGGCATAGTTGGTGCGGATGTCTTCCACAGCCTGTTCCGGGGTCATATAGCCGGCCATCACAGCGGGAATATCCGAAGCGAAAATGTTCGTCAGCTCCGCAGGCCAGATCCAATCCAGATAGGGCGCCAGATGATCAACGTGGTGGGTGTTGATATACTCATAGACCGGGTTGCTCTCCGTCTCGACCCCTTTTATGCAGGGCAGAAGATCCGCCGCTGCGGTAACGATATCCGCGCAGTTCTCCGGACGGGAGAAGAATTCCAGGAAACGCATGATAATGTCATAATTGTCCTTGTTGCAGAACGAGGGGACGATCAGACTCTGCCCAGAGCCGGAACCATGCTGCACCTCCGCCCCCGCAACCATCAGCGGGAACTCAAATACTCCCATTTCAAAGGCGCCGTCCACCGCAGCCTCGGCATTGGTGTACTCCCAGGTCCCGCCGAAGAACATGGCGGACTTCTCCTGGGCAAAGGCGGCGCGCATGCCATCGGCGTCCGTGTTGAGACTGTCGGAATCCAGCAGCCCGTCCTCATAGAACTGGCGGAGCAGACGGAATGCCTCCACCTCGGCGTCCGTATTGAAATCATACTCTCCGGCCAGGAAGTCCCTGGTCAATTCCGCCGAACGGTTTCCGCTGGTCTGCGCGTAGGTTTCCATAAACCACATAGGCCAATATGTGGGCAGGCTGCCCTGCTGCAGAATGGGAGTGATCCCCTTCTTCTCGCGGATGACCCCGCATATCTCCACCAGCTCTTCATAGGTCTGGGGAACCTCCAGGCCCAGCTCATCAAACAGGTCCTTGTTATAATAGAATGTAACTGTACCGATGGAACCCATAGGCAAATACCAGACCCGTCCATTGACCGTGCAGCCATCGATCTGACCATCCACCCAGCGGTCCGCATAAGGCGCGATCAATTCTGTCAGATCTGTGCAGAGCCCTGCCTGGATCAGTCCGCCCCGGATGTTTTTTGCACCAACGGAGAAAATATCGATCTCTTCTCCCGCCAGCCGGGCGGCCTGCAGGCCCTCAATAGAATCCTCGAAGGTCCCGTTCCAATTGATCTCTACCTCGATATCAGGGTTTTCCGCGGTGAACTTGTCGGCAAGCTCCTGCCAATACGTCTCCTCATTGGGATACATGCGGGTATGGCCTGCGATATGCAGCGTCCTCTTTTCCGCAGTGGAGGGGGCGGTCCCCTCCGGCTGTCCCGAAGAGGGAGGATTTGCGTCAGTGGATTTCTGCGGACCGCCGCAGCCCGCGAGGCAGGAGAATGTCAGGATCGCCGCCAGCAGTGCGCATAGAACCTTTTTCATCATATTTTCCTCCTATTTTATATATTTTGTCCGTGAATCAGCACAGGACCAGGACACCCAGCACAAATCCCGCCATACCGGCGCCCAGCGCGATTTTGGTTTTCAGGGTGGTTCCTTTGAATTCTCCATAGCCGATTCCCCATACGTAATGCCAAAAATTGTGGCAGGTACCGATGGGCCATGCCACGGCATGGCTCAGAATTGGAGCGCAGAAAGTGTACAGGACGTTTCCGCCATAGTGGCAGACCGCCGATGCCATACTCATAGCCAGAATCCTTTTGCTGGAAAAGAGAAGGCTCCATTGCCTGCGCAGGGTCAGCTGAACGCCGGAGATCAGCAGCGTGCCAAGAAAGCCTCCGATAGACAGGAACCCGATGCACAACAGCTGCGGGATCCCATCCGTACGCAGATCCGTCCTGACAAAGGCGCTCTGTGCAAAAGAATATGCCGGCGTCAGCAGAGAGGCGCTGACCAGCAGCGTCAGCAGCTCCTTGGTACGGAAATGAAGCTCCTTCCGATAGCTTTGCTTATCGTCTGCGGCGCCGGTGTCCCTGTCCCGCAGCAGCGCGGCATACTGACTGAGGATCGTGGCCGCCAGCAAAACAGCGGCTCCTCCGAAGATCTTCCCCACGGACTGCCCTGCCCGCAGGCCACCAAAGTGAACCGAAATGGCGGTGCCCAGCAGGATGCCGGTGGTGGACGTGATAGAGGTGGACAGGATCATGCCGACATTTTTGATGACCTTCATATTGATCTGCGTTCCGGCGGCCTGCATCATTCCGCACAGGACCGCGCCGAGACAGATCCCGGTATTGTCCCGGAACATCTGCGCAATCGGTTCGGTAAAGAAATACGGCTTTAAAATGGCGATAATGATCCAGACCAGAACAACGGAGAAGGAGTACAGCAGCAGCATGAATGCCGAAACCGGGTAACCGTTCAATCGCTTGCTGAATTGAAACCAGCTTCCCCACATCAGCGTTGTCAGGATGAGGAGAACCAGGGCGGTTGGCTGAGAGAAGTATTCCACAATGTCCTCCCTACAGTTTTACCTTGCATATCATGTCGTATGCAAGCTGGATATCGCGGCGGGCATCCTCGCCCGCCGTAAGGGGCGCGGCGCCGTTGGTGATGCAGTCATAAAAATGCTGCAGCTCCGCCCGATAGGCTTCTTCAAATCCATTGACCACGACCTTGTCCACATTGACCATGCTGCCCGGCTCATTTTCGTTGACGGTCAGCTTGGTCGGCGCGTTTTTCAGATAGGGCCAGGGAAATTCCAGAGTAAGGGATTTCTCCGGTGCGTACACCCAGATCTTCTCATCCCACACCCGCCGGGCCGGCAGAAATCCGGATTCAAACACCGCCCGGAAGGAACCGTAATCCAATACGGACGTCAGAAAACCATTCTGGTGAACATCGGCAAACAGGACCTCCGGCATACCGAAGGCGTGCCGCATCAGGATCGAGTCATGGGTGGAAATCCCCAGCATGAAGCTGTAGGCCGGAGCCAGCTGCGCCCTTTGCTGTCCAAGCTGCCGGACCATCGCGTCCTGAATCTGCTGTGCGCCGGCGTCCATGACCTCCTTGGGGATATCCGACCCGCGGCAGATATTGAACAGGGATCCGGTGAAGTCAAAAGAGCCGCCGTAATCATGCACGCGCACGAGGGTGATATCCTTCAGCTTCTCAATTTCTTTTTTGAAATACGCATAGCTGGGGTCATACCGCTTCATGTAGCCCACCATCATGACTACACCGCTTTTCCGCGCCGCATCAATCATCTCATCGGCCTGTTCGAGGCTGTAGGCCAAGGGCTTTTCGATCAGCATATGTTTGCCTGCACGGGCGGCCTTGAGCCCCGGCTCATAGTGGTCCCGTGTGCAGATGATGACGGCATCCAGCTGGCTGTCGGCCAGCTGCGCGTCCATGTCCGTATATCTGCGTTCCGCCGGGATACCGTAGATCTCCCCTACCGCCTGTACCACCTGGTTGGAGAGATCGCAGAGCGAGTACAGCTCAAAGTCCAGAGAGTCCCTGATATAGGGCAGATGCTCGATCTGGGCGATCTGACCGCAGCCGATGATACCGATTTTTAATTTTTTCTTCATGTCTTCCCCTCTGCCGGTTATGGCCGCACAATGATTTTGATGCCTTCTCCCCGGGCAAGAGATTCCAACCCGGTATGGAGCTGATCCAGACCGATCTCATCCGTAATCAGCGCGCGCAGGTCGATCGCCTTGCTCTCAATGATCTTGACCGCCTGGGGGAATGTGGCGTTCGCCAGCCATGTCCCCTGAACGCGCAGCTCCTTGGTGGTGATCTCGCACTGCGCGATCTCCCGGCGGGCCTGTTTATTGACGCCGAACAGAACGACCGTCCCGCCCTTTCTCGCCAGATCAACGCTGGTAACGATCTGGGAGCCGGTTACATCGAAGACAAAGTCCGCGCCAATTCCCGTCTCATGAGCGATCATCCCCTTGGCATCCTCCTCAATGGGATTGATGACCTTGGCGATGCCCAGCCCCTTGGCAAATTCCACCCGTTTGGCCGCGGTCTCCAGCAGGTACAGCTTGTCGATCCCGGACTTGTGCAGAAGCATGGCGATCATCAGCCCGATGGGGCCGGAGCCGATCACCACCGCAGAATCACCCGGCTTGACGTCCACCTTGTTCAGCCCGTTGACTGCGCAGGCCAGCGGCTCGGCACAGGCCGCAATGGCGGGATCGATATCCTTGGAGATTTTATAGGCCACCTTGTCGCTTACAACGCAGTATTTGGCAAAGGCGCCATCGTAGTCAATCCCCAGGGCCTCAATATGCTCGCACTGGTTGGGGAGGTTTTTGCGGCAATACGCACATTTGCCGCAGTAGTTGTTGGGGTTGACCACTACCCGGTCGCCAATGTCCACCTGATCCACCTGACTGCCCTTTTCCCGGATGATCCCACAGAACTCGTGGCCAAGGATCGTATTCGGGGTGGCAATATAGCCGGGCGGGTTGGCTGTGATGTGGACATCGGTGCCGCAGATGCTGCACGCCTCCACCTCGATCAGCACTTGATCCGGCCTTGTGATCTTTGGGACGGGAACCTCCTTGATCACAAGCTTTCCCACACCCTCAAATACGGCGGCTTTCATGTTTTCCATTTCGATCACTCCTTTTTCTAAAAATTTACACCGGCGGTAAGGATCACGTTCGCATAGGGGGAGCACTCCCCTGTGCGGATCACCACATTCGCCCGCTGCAGCAGAATTTTGAAATCCTCGTGGGCCACTGTCCTGCCGGGGATGCCGGGCATCATCTCCGTCATGACCTTGACAACCTCCGGATTTTCCGGACCGGCTTCTTCGGCATAAGTATAGGCTTCCACTACTAATTCATTGCAAACCGCGCCCAGGACATCTGCAAAAGCAGGAACCCCCTGCACAACGGAAAGGTCGATCCGCCTCACGCCGCACGGTATGGGAAGTCCCGCATCACCGATAGCGATCATCTGCGTATGCCCCGCCGCCGCGATTTCCCGGATAATATCCGCGTTCAACAGCCCTCTGTTTTTCATATGCCACCTCTGTCATTCATAAATTTATCTACTTCAGCCCGGGATGGAACTGAGGTTTGCGCACCTTTTCTGGATACGGCAAGACTGGACGCCGCGTTGGCAAAGCGGATGGCCTCTTCAATGCCCTTCCCCTCGGCAAGCGCTACGGCAATCGCCCCATTGAACGTATCGCCAGCCGCCGTTGTATCCGCAACAGGGACCTGCCAGGCCGGAAAATGCTCCGTTTTGCTGTCATTGCAAAACATCGCGCCTTTGCTGCCCAGCGTGACTATGACTTGTCCGGCGCCCCGGCGCAAAAGAGTCTCCGCGCCCTCCCGGACCCCCTCCGGGCAGTCCATCCGGCAGCCGGTCAGCTTCTGAAGCTCGGTCTCGTTGGGAGTTATGTAATCAACGTTTTGCAAAACATCGTCCGGAATAGAATCCGGGCAGGGCGCGGGATTCAGAATGACCGTTTTTCCCCTTTTATGCGCGTATTCAACAGCGGAGAAAATTCCTTCTACCGGTACCTCCAGCTGAACCAGGAGGATGTCACACATATCGATGGCATCCCTGTGGTCCATCAGATATCCGCAGTCACAGTAAAGATTTGCGCCGGGAACCACAACAATCGAGTTGTTGCCGGTCTCATCAACGCAGATAACGGCCATTCCCGTGCTGTCCTCATTCGTTGTGCGGATGTACCGTGTTTCCACATGGGCGCGGCGCATATTTTCCATCACTACACCGCCCAGGCCGTCCTCGCCAATGGCGGAGAGGAAGGTAACCCGTCCGCCCAGCATACCGCAGGCGTACGCCTGATTAGCGCCCTTCCCGCCCGGCAGCTGCTGAAAGGATCTGCTCATTACGGTCTCACCCACCTGTGGTATCGCCCCGACTTTGAGTACAAAGTCTGTGTTGGTACTCCCTATTACGAGTATTTTTTTCATAAAAGTCCTCCTACACTTTCTTGGTGGATTCCCGTATCAGCAGCTTTGGCTGGAGATAGATACGCCTGTCCTTTATTTTTTTCCCAGCAATCGCATCCAGAAGGAGCTGTGAAGCGGTACGGCCCATCTCAATGATCGGCTGCTGAATGGTGGTCAAGGGGGGCGTACACATACGGGAGTAGCCGATATTGTCAAACCCAATCACTTCCACATCCTGGGGAATGCGATAGGATAATTCGGACAGCGCCTTCATCGCGCCGATAGCCATCGTATCATTGGCGGCAATAATGCCGGTGCAGCGGATCCCCTCGCTGGCCAGTTCCATAATGGCGTTATAGCCGCCATCCAGCGTATAATTGCCGAATTTGATCAATCGTTCGTCAAACTCCAGCCCATAATGCTGAATGGATGCCTTATACCCTTCCACCCTCTCCAGAGAAGTGGAGACGTTAGCCGGCCCGGAGATAAACGCGATCGAGGTAGAACCGTTGCGGATAAGCAGCTCGCAGGAACGGAACACCGCGTATTCGTTGTCTGTAAAGACGCCTGCGGTATAGGGCATGCTGCTCAGTTTCCGGTCCATCAGCACACACGGCGTACCATACTTAGCGGGCATCCGGTGGCTGGTAGTGCAAACCTGGGCCGTAGAAATCAGCATGATGCCATCCACCCGTTTGGATATGAAGCTTTTCAGGTACTGGGCCTCTTTTTCCGATGAAAAATCCGTATTGCCAAGAAACAGCATATATCCGCTGTTGCTGAGATAATTCTCCGCCGCCTTGGCCAGCTCCGCAAAGAATGGATTGGTGATATCCGGCAGGATCAATGCCACCGTTTTGCTTCGGGGCGCCTGCAGCGGATGGGACGCGGAATGACCGCAGTAGTACATTTCTTCCAATAATAGTTCTATTCGCTGACGCGTCTTAGCCCCCACGCCTTCCGTTTTATTATTCAATACCCGTGACACGGTTGTTTTTGAGACACCGGCAATGCGGGCGATTTCCTCAATGGTAGCTTTCACAGTGTCTCCTCCATAGACAGGTGCATGTGCCGGTATTCTTTGCTATAATCAGGAAAAAGCGGGATATTTCCCCCACAAAAGAAGCGGCGCTTTCCGGTTAAGTGGTTCACAGTATAAATAAGTTACTTTGTTTCTTAAATAGTATTAATGCCTAATTTTCAAAAATATATTTTGTACTATTACACAAATTGAAGCCCTAAAAATCGATCTTATTTATTAAAAAGTCAGATGCCGGTGGTATTTGGACAGGCAGGCCGCCCTGTCCCGTGCCGTCACATGGTGCCTACCGGCAGAGCGGACGGGTCCTCCCTCCTCTGCAGACCGCCGGCAGGAATGTTGAAGATTGCTGTAATCCCAAGATAAAAGTTCTTTTTGATATTGTCTTTTCAAGAAAAATATGATATCTGACTTTCGCACGCTTGCCAATAACCGCAGTTTGTGCTATGATTTACCCGATTCACTGTCGAAGGAGTGAAAGGCCATGCTGCCCTTTGTTCGAGATAACTGCTCGGCGCGGTCAGAATTCTGACAGCAGCCGCACCGAGTGAACGCTATGCTGTCAGTTGACTGCGCCGGACCGTACCATCACTTTGATACGAGAAAGGAGCAGTTATGGCAGATCAAAACGAACTCTTGACCCAATGGCTGGCGGAAGAGCAAGCCGCCCACATTCACGGCTGGGACTTTTCCCATATCCATGGCCGTTACGAGGAAGAGCAGGACCTTCCCTGGAGCTATCGCCGGCTGGTCCAACGGTACCTTCATCCGGAAATCCGCATTTTGGACATAGACACCGGCGGCGGGGAATTTCTCCTCTCCCTGGGCCACCCATATTCTCTCACCAGCGCCACCGAGGGCTACCCGCCCAATGCGGCTCTCTGCCGCAGGACGCTGCCGCCGCTTGGAATCGATTTCCGGGAGGCGAAAGGCGGCGGCCCCATGCCTTTCCCAGACCATGCCTTCGGCCTGATCCTCAACCGGCATGGGGATTATGACCCCCGGGAGATCGCCCGCCTGCTGAAGCCCGGCGGAATTTTCCTCACGGAGCAGGTCGGCGCGGAAAACGACCGGGAGCTGGTCAGGCTTCTTCTCCCGAAGGAGCCGCCCCTTCCCTTTCCCCGGCAGTATCTGGCGATCGCGCAGGCCGATCTGGCCGGCTGCGGTCTGACCATTCTGGAGGGTCAGGAGGCTTTCCGCCCCATCCGTTTCCGGGATGTCGGCGCGCTGGTCTGGTTCTCCAGGATTATTGCATGGGAATTTCCAGGATTTTCCGTGGAGAGCTGCCTGGAGGGTCTTTACCGGGCCCAATCCGTGCTGGAGCGGAACGGCGTTATAGAGGGATCCATCCACCGGTATCTGCTGATTGCACAAAAACCGGGATAAAATCTCAGTAAACAGCTGGGGCCGGGAATGTTTCACGTGAAACATTCCCGGCCTGCCTGACCATCTGCATTTTATGGAGGCAACTCATGTACTGTATTTTAATTGCCGGCATTCCTGCCGCCGGAAAAAGCACCCTGGCACATTTTCTCGGAGAGCAGCTGACCCTGCCCGTTCTTTCCAAAGACCGGATCAAGGAGCTGCTCTATGACACGGTCGGATTCCAGTCCCGCGCCGAAAAGGTCCGACTAGGCGCCGCCAGCATGGAGATCATGTATTACGCGGCGGAACAGCTGATGGCCTGCGGTCAGGCATTCATTATGGAAAACAACTTTGAAGATGCCTCCCGGCAGGGTCTGATGGAAATTCTGGAGCGGTACGGCTGCAAGGCTCTCACGATCTCCCTCACCGGAGATTACGAGATCATATACCGCCGTTTTTTGGCGCGGGATCAAAGTCCGGACCGTCACCGCGGCCATGTGGTTAACGACCGGTACCCGGAAGAGACGCGTACCGCGCCTCTGGCACCGGTCTCATTTGAAGATTTTACCCATGGGATCGCTGCCCGGGGCATGGACCGCTTTTCAGCAGGCGAGCCCCGGATCGTGGTGGATGCATCCGACCCCGCCCAGATCGATCATGAGGCGCTGCTGCAAGCAGTCCGCAGCTTTTTGGCAGGCGGAACAGTTTGAGAAGCATCCGGTCCCTCCCTGCCCAGGATCTGGCGGCGGATTTTTGCTTTTTCGGTCAGAAAATCCACTTGCAACGCCGTATATGCCACAATGCAAACAGGTTGATACGGAATGTTTCACGTGAAACATTCCCGCCCGCCGGGGTTTTTGGACACGGGAAACAAAAATCTGAAAATATTCGTAAAAAAATTTCTATTTTCCTGTTGAAATGCGGATTTTTTGTGATATACTACCATTATATGCTATAGTCGAAGTAGTTAAAGGAAACTTTTTACTTCTTTTCGGCTCTGCGATGCATACGCCGCAGGAAACTGCACAAGCGGTTTCAGCGGAAGACTTCAGCACCGGCGAAGCGCCATGTATCTCATACCGGTGTGCGCAGGAATTGCAAAATGTATTTGCGTTTTTGCCACTGTGTTGACTATTATAAAGACAAAAACGGGGCGGCATGCCCCTTCCCCGGAGGCGGTTTATGGGCAAGATCGTTACCGTTGTAAATCAAAAAGGCGGCGTTGGAAAGACAACCACCTGTGTCAGCCTGACAGCCGCCCTGCGGGAGATGGGTCAGAGGGTCCTGCTCTGCGACTTTGACCCGCAGGCCAATGCCACCTCCGGTATGGGCGTGGACAAATCCCTATCCCTGGGGGTCTACGATGTACTCCTCAACGATGTGGAACCGGAAAAGCGGGTGGTCTCCACCCGGTACGGCGATGTACTTCCCTCCTCCAAGGGATTGGCCGGAGCCGGTGTGGAGATGGTGGCCATCCAGGACCGGGAGCATCTGCTTCGGAAAGCGCTGGAAAAGCTGGCTCCCAAATACGATTACATATTCGTGGACTGCCCGCCGTCCCTGGAGCTTCTGACGCTGAACGGATTGTGCGCCGCAGACAGCGCGCTGGTACCGGTGCAGAGCGAATATTTTGCCCTGGAGGGCCTCAGTGATCTGATGTATACTATCCGCGCGGTACGGCGGAGTCTGAATCCCCATCTGGAGCTGGAGGGCGTGCTGCTGACAATGTACGACAGCCGGACTAATCTGGCCCTTCAGGTGTCGGAGGAGGTCAAACGCTTTTTCCCCGGAAAGGTATACAGCACGGTAATCCCCCGGAATGTCCGGCTCAGCGAAGCCCCCAGCCATGGCAAGCCGATCAGCGCCTATGACCGGACCAGCCGGGGCTGCGAGGCTTACGCCGCGCTGGCGCAGGAGTTTTTAAGAAAGAATCAGAAATAAAGACCTGTATCCATAAAGGCAGAATGCCGGATAAGCGCCAAGTTTTCCCGGCAGGCATCAGTCAACGGCGGGAAGAATCCCGCGCCGGAAATATGCGATGGCCATGGATATACAGGTTTTCAGCCGGAAGGAGGAAATTTCCTGTGGCAAAAGAAAAAGGAATGGGCAAGGGGCTGAGCGCCCTGCTGGGGGAGGATTTTTCCGCTGATTTTTCCACACCGTCCTCCACTTTGCCCATTTCTCAAATTGAGAGCTGTCAAAACCAACCCAGAAAGAGCTTCGATCAGGATAAGCTGGAGGAGCTGGCGGAGTCCATCCGGCAGCATGGGCTGATCCAGCCGCTGACGGTGCGGAAACTGGCCAGCGGGTATTACCAGATCATTGCCGGGGAACGCCGGTGGCGGGCGGCAAGACTGGCCGGACTGGACGAGGTGCCGGCGGTCATTATCGAGGCCGATGACCAGAAGGCCATGGAGCTGGCCATGATTGAAAACCTGCAGCGGGAAGACCTGAACCCCATTGAGGAGGCCGAGGGTTTCCGGGTGCTGGTGGAGACCTACGGCATGACCCAGGAACAGGCGGCGGAACGCGTAGGGAAATCCCGCAGCGCCGTAGCCAACGCGCTGCGGCTGCTGGACCTGAATTTTTCCATTCAGCGCCTGGTCGAGCAGGGGAAAATCTCCGCCGGTCATGCCAGAGCGATCCTGCCCCTCTCCCCTCCCCTGCGGGTAAAGGCTGTGGGAGAGATCGAAAAGAATGGGCTGAACGTACGGCAGACGGAGAAGCTGGTAAAAACACTCCTGGCCCAGGGCAAGGATGATCCAGTTCAGGAGAAAAAAGCTCCGGCAGAAGTGGATTACGCCGCGGAGGCGGCTAAATCCCTCTCCACCCGGCTGGGCAGAGCCTGCCGGATCTCCCAGGGCAGGAAAAAAGGGAAAATTGAGATCGAGTACTATGGAATGGACGATCTCAACGACCTGCTGGAGGCACTGGAAGGACTGGGGAAATAGAGTGTTTCATGTGAAACATTTTTCTTCACATAACCAAAACAGATATAAAAGTCGCAGCAAAAGGAGAAAATATCCTGTGTTAGATATTAAATTTATCCGTGAAAACCCCGAAGCGGTCAAAGAAAACATTAAGAAAAAGTTCCAGGATGAAAAGCTCCCCCTGGTGGACAAGGTCTTGGAGCTGGATGAGGAAAACAGGCGCTCCATCACTGAAGCCAGCGAACTGAGGGCCCAGCGGAATACCCTGAGCAAGCAAGTGGGTATACTGATGGGGCAGGCCAAGAAAGATCCCTCCAAGCTGGAGGAGGCCGAGGCAGCCAAGGTAAAGGTCAAGGCCAATGCCGAGCGGCTGGCAGAACTGGAAAAGCGTGAGGAAGAGCTGGAAGCCGAGATCCATAAGCTGCTGCTGGTGATCCCCAATATTATCGATCCATCGGTGCCTATTGGCCCGGACGACAGCGCCAATGTGGAGCTGGAGCGGTTCGGAGAACCGATGGAACCGGCCTTTGAGATCCCCTACCACACCGAGATCATGGAGCGGTTCGATGGGATCGACATGGACGCGGCCGGCCGCGTGGCCGGAAACGGTTTCTACTACCTGATGGGGGATATCGCCCGGCTCCACGAGGCAGTGTTGGCTTACGCCAGGGATTTTATGATCAATAAGGGGTTCACCTACTGCATCCCCCCCTTTATGATCCATGGCAACGTGGTGGAAGGCGTCATGAGCCAGACGGACATGGACGCCATGATGTATAAGATCGAGGGCGAAGATCTCTATCTCATCGGTACCAGCGAACACTCCATGATCGGGAAGTTTATCGGCCAGATCCTCAAGGAGGAGCAGCTGCCCCAGACGCTGACCTCCTACTCCCCCTGCTTCCGGAAGGAAAAGGGGGCCCACGGGATCGAGGAGCGGGGCGTATACCGGATCCATCAGTTTGAGAAGCAGGAAATGATCGTGGTCTGCAGGCCCGAAGAGTCCATGGATTGGTACGAGAAAATGTGGAGGTTCAGCGTGGATCTGTTCCGTAGCCTGGACATCCCCGTAAGGCAGCTGGAATGCTGCTCCGGAGATCTGGCGGATCTGAAGGTCAAGAGCTGTGACATCGAAGCCTGGAGCCCCAGACAGAAGAAGTATTTCGAAGTCTGCTCCTGCACCAATATGGGAGACGCCCAGGCAAGACGGCTGAAGATCCGTGTCAAAGGCGGAGACGGGAAGAATTATCTGCCCCACACCCTGAACAACACCGTGGTGGCTCCGCCGCGGATGCTCATTGCGTTCCTGGAGAACAATCTCCAGGCGGACGGAAGCGTGCGGGTGCCGGAGGCGCTGCGGCCCTACATGGGCGGGACGGAAGTGCTGGTCCCCAAACATTAAGAAGAAAAAGGCAGCTTTAGCTGCCGGACAAAAATTCTTTTTGATCCTTTTTCTTTTAAGAAAAAGGATGTATGCCAACAATATTTTATAAAGGAGAGCATGATATGAAAAAGTTCTGGAAGATCCTGGGTCTGGGCGCGCTGGCAGTTGGTCTGACCCCCTACAAGGTTGAAAAGAATGAGGAAACCGGTGAGAGCAGCTATCAGGCGCTCCTGTGGCGGATCACCAGCGCTCCCGGCCAGAACGGGGATAAGCGGGAGATCGGCATCAACCTGGGCGAGGGCACGCTGACCTCCAAGCTGATGGGCGCCGCCGGGAATGCGGAGGAACCTCATCTCTTCAGCGATGAGCTGTGCGTGGAGTACGCCGGGGCCGATGTGGAAAGCGCGGCAGAGGCAGAGGAAGAAGCAGAGGAAAAGGCGGAGGAAACCGCTGAGGCAGCGGAAGAAGCCGTTGAAGCCGCAGTTCAGGAGACTGAAGCTGAGGAGCCAGAGGCGGAGTGATCAGCTGACTGCCAAAGATAAAGGAACCAGTTGGAAATGAAAAAATTTCTGCAGGAATTTAAAAAGTTTGCCATGCGGGGCAACGTGATGGATCTGGCCGTTGGCGTGATTATAGGAGGCGCGTTCAGCGCGATCACGACTTCACTGATCAATGACATTTTGATGCCCATTATTGGAATCTTTGTCAGCGCGGCCAGCTTTGCCGACCTGACGCTGGAGGTGGGCCAGGCCGTCATCACCTACGGTAATTTCATTCAGGCCGTCATCAACTTCCTGATCATGGCTTTCGTGGTGTTCTGCATGATGAAGGCTATCAACCGGCTCGCGCGGAAAAAAGAAGAGAACCCCACTCCCCCGGCCCCGCCGGAGCCCTCCAATGAGGAAAAGCTGCTGACGGAGATCCGGGATCTGCTGAAAGAGCGGAAATCATGCTAGATACGCTGGAACGCGGACTGCAGTCGCTGGGGATGGGGACGGACCTTATTCCCAGACTGGCGGAATTCGGGTCAATGGTGCTGGAACGAAATCAGGTCATGAACCTGACCGCGATCACAGAACCGAAAGACGTGGCAACGCTCCATCTGCTGGACAGCCTGGAGCTGGTGAAGACGGCGGGACTGGAGAGAGGAACGCGGGTGGACGTGGGGTGCGGGGCCGGGTTCCCGGGAGCGCCTGTTGCCATTGCCATGCCGGAAATAAAGGTGACGCTGCTGGACAGTCTGGGAAAACGAGTGGACTTCCTGCGGGAAGCATGTGAAGCGCTGGAACTGGAAAACACGGCATGCGTCCACGGGCGGGCGGAAGAATTCGCGGCGGATCACAGAGAGGACTTCGATTTCGCTGTGAGCAGAGCGGTGGCAGCATTGCCGGTGCTGTGTGAACTGTGCCTGCCGCTGGTGAAAACGGGAGGCATGATGCTGGCCATGAAATCGGCCAACTGTGAGGATGAGATCAACAGCGCCAAAAACGCTATCAAGATCCTGGGCGGGAAAATCCAGTGGGTGAAGGATTACACCATCCCCACCACGGATGTGGTGCATCGGGTGATCTGCATAAGGAAGGCCTCCCCTACGCCGGGAAAATACCCCAGAAGATTTGCGCAGATCAAAAAACAGCCGCTATGATCCGCCGCCTGGCGGCATGGAAAGAAAGTCCTCGCAGTCAGACAGCGCCGCCCCAGAGGGCGGCGGAGAAGGGAGGCGTTTCCAATGGGCCAAGTGATCACCGTGGTGTCCGGCAAGGGCGGCACGGGGAAAACATCATTTACGGCAAACGTAGGCATGGCGCTGGCACAGATGGGACATCCTACCTTGTGTCTGGACTGCGATGTGGGCCTGAGAAATCTTGACATTGCGCTGGCTATGACCGACCGGGCGGTCATGGATTTCACCGATGTCATGAACGGGCGGTGTTCCCTGGAGGAGGCTGCGGTAAAGCACCCGGAGCAGAACAATCTCTTTCTGCTGACCGCGCCCACCAGGCTGGGAGCGCCGGAGATCGACCGGGACAGATTTCAAAAGCTGTTTCCGGAAATCAAGGACAAATTTGCGTACTGCCTGGTGGACGCGCCGGCAGGACTGGGAAGTGGCTTTCAGCTGGCTCTGGCGGGAGCGGACCGGGCGGTAGTAGTCACCACAACGGAAGCCAGCAGTTTACGGGACGCGCAGCGGACTGTAATGGAGCTGGGCGGACTGGGCCGGGGACAGGTGCATCTGGTGGTAAACCGATGCAAAAGAAAACTGCTGAAAAGCCTGCACCAGACCATTGACGATGCGATCGACAGCGCGGGGCTCCCATTGCTGGGTGTGATCCCGGAGGATGAGACTATGCCGCTGTACGCGGGACGGGGCGTGGCTCTGCTGCGCACCAACAACAACTGCGCCGCTATGGCCTATCGGAACATTGCCAAACGGATCGATGGGCGGCGGGCGGCGCTGATGCGAATACGCTAGTACGATCTGTATTTTTATTTTAATTCAATACCGCCTGTACCTTTAAGGCTGTAAATAGACATAAAGGCAACAGAGAAAGGAAGGGATGCCCATGTATATTGCTTTAATGTCCCACGACAACAAAAAGGATCTGATGGTCCAATTCTGCACGGCCTACGCGGGGATCTTATCACAGCACAACCTTTGCGCCACCAGTACCACCGGCCAGATGGTGATGGAGGCCACGGGGCTGCATGTACACCGGTTCCTGACCTGCCAGCACGGCGGCAGTCAGCAGATCGGGGCGCGGATCGCTTACAATGAGATGGATATGGTTCTGTTCTTTGTGGACCCCAATGATTCGTCCATGGAGAAGGAGCTGCTGTACATCTCCCGGCTCTGCGACCAGAACAATATCCCCTTCGCCTCCAACGTGGCTACGGCGGAAATGCTGGTGCTGGGCATGGACCGGGGCGACCTGGATTGGCGGAATATCGTGAATCCGAAGCAGAAGTACAACCGGCAGTAGATTTTCTATTGACTTTTTCCGGGACTTCAGGCTATAATCATTGGCAATACCGCGTGGAGGGCGACAGAGTACCCTTCCCTGCCGGACAGAGAGGGCCGTCGGGAAGTTTTTCTTCCCGGCTGGAAGCGGCCTGCGGGTCTTGGGTTGGGGAACGACAGCGCCGGAGCGGGGACGGAGACGTCCGCGGTCTTATCCCGCCGCAGGGGAAAGGGGATCAAAGGGCTGCGCCGCAGGGGCGGCGGGGCCGAATGTGGGTGGCACCACGGAAGTATGACATTGGTTCGTCATGCTCTCGTCCCGCTTGGACAGGGGACGGGAGCATTGTTTTTTTACGAGGGCGAAGCCCTCGCGCTCCTGGGTGTTTTGTATTCTTTGCAGGCAGGAGGTTCCGCCGCTATGCGGCGGCGGGGAGATGTTTCTTATCGAAGATTTGCCGCTGCCGCGGCGGGCTTACTTTTCCCGCGCGGGAAAAGTAACAAAAGCGCGCCAAAACCTACGGTTTTGGATTCCCTTGGGCGTCACGCGAAGCGTGACACCTTATGGTTTGATTTGTTTTTGCGCTTGTCCTGTAGTCTGTTTGGTCTGAACCGGGCTGCGGTATGTGTATCGGTCGAAGCGTCTGTTTTAGAATGTTTGGTTTGGTCCCTACCGTTTTACGCGATGGATCTCCCGAGGTGGGTGATGAGGCGCGGTGTTCTGGGGAGGCGCGGGTTATGGTATTTACAATATTCAACAAGACAATTAAATGATCCGGTCTTTGCGGGTCGGTTTACAAAGGAGATTATTTATTATGAAAGTTCAGCCGAGGACCTTATCGGGGTTTATGGAGTTATTGCCAGGACAGCAGATCCTGATGGAAAACATCATGCAGACGCTGCGGGAGACCTATTCCCTGTATGGATTTACACCGCTGGATACGCCGGCCATCGAGGCCAGCGAGGTACTGCTGGCCAAAGGCGGCGGAGAGACGGAGAAGCAGATCTACCGGTTCAGCAAGGGGGACAGCGATCTCAGCCTGCGGTTCGATCTGACGGTGCCGCTGGCGAAGTATGTGGCGCTGCACTACGCGGAGCTGGCGTTTCCCTTCCGGCGGTATCAGATCGGTAAGGTATACCGGGGAGAGAGGGCCCAGAGAGGGCGGTTCCGGGAGTTCTATCAGGCCGACATCGATATGATCGGAGACGGCAAGCTGGATGTCTCCAATGAGGCGGAGATGCCCGCCATCATCTATCAGGTATTTAACCGGCTGGGATTGCGGAAATTCCAGATCAGGGTGAACAACAGGAAGATCCTGAACGGGTTCTATGGGATGCTGGGGCTCAGTGAAAAGGCCGGGGACATTATGCGCACCGTGGACAAGCTGGAGAAGATCGGGGCGGAAAAGGTCAAGGGTCTGCTGGTGGAGCTGGGGGTCCCGGAGGAGAAGGCCGGAGAAATCCTTGCGTTTATTGGGATCAAGGGTTCTAATGAGCAGGTTTTGGAGGCTCTGGAGGGCTACCGGGGGCGGAATGAGCTCTTTGATCTGGGGTTGGACGAGCTGAAAACTGTGGTGAAGTATCTGGGCGGGTTTGGCGTGCCGCAGGAGAATTTTGCGGTGGATCTGACCATTGCCCGAGGGCTGGATTATTACACTGGGACGGTGTATGAGACGTTTATGGTGGAACATCCGGAGATCGGGTCCATCTGCTCC
The DNA here is from genome assembly GCA_947177115.1 of uncultured Clostridia bacterium. GTDB lineage: Bacteria > Bacillota > Clostridia > Oscillospirales > Oscillospiraceae > Pelethomonas. The sequence goes on along the minus strand of CAMWTG010000002.1, from coordinate 13,936 downwards.
GGTGGACGGTATGATAATCTGGCGGAATATTATACGGATAAAATACTGCCGGGAGTCGGTATTTCCATTGGGTTGACCAGGCTGTTCTATATTCTCAATGAACAGGGGATGCTCAATGAGGAGCGGAACACTGCACCCGCGGATGTGCTGCTGCTGCCTATGGTGGAGGACCTCTCCCCTGCTGTGGAGCTGGCTACCAGGTTCCGGAACGCGGGGGTCCGGGTACAGCTGTATGGGGAGCAGAAGAAGTTTAAGGCCAAGATGAATTATGCCGACAAGATCGGTGTGCCCTTTGTGGTGTTTCTGGGCGAGGATGAAATACGAGACGGCGTGGTGGCCTGCAAGGATATGAAGTCCGGAGAACAGACGAAGATGGGATTTGAGGAGACGCTGGAGCGGGTCCGGGAAGGGCTGGCAAAAAAGAATGAGGGATACGTAATCCTGGGGTAGAGTCTCCCCTGCCCTGGCAAAAAGGAGATGGAATGACGAAGCTGTATTTGATGACGCAGGGGCACCCGTATTGGGAAGAGACAATTTCGCTGGCCGAACACTGCTCGTGGAGAGCGGGACCCTTTTTGGCAGAAAAAATGAGGAAAAATGAATTCAAGGAGTGGGAACGGGTCTGCGCCGCCTATATGGATGGAAAGGTGGTGGGATTCTGCACGGTCGCGGAAAAGGATGAATTGCCGGAGGAATATGCTTTCACGCCGTTTATCGGGTTTGTTTTTGTTGAGGAGACATATCGGGGAAAGAGATTATCGGAAATGATGATCCAAAATGCGGCGGCATATACTCGTAGACTTGGATATGAAAAAATCTATATCATGAGCGGAGAGATCGGGCTCTATGAGAAATATGGATTTACAAAGCTGGGTGACTATGAGACGATATATGGGGCTGTGGATCAGCTTTTCGTGAAATATATTGGGTAATATATAGACTGTTGCGTAATTTTTAGATTCTATTATACAGAAAGGATATATTTATCATGACGCAAAACAGAACGCATACCTGCAATGAACTCCGGGTGGAGCATGTGGGACAGAAGGTCAGGCTCTCCGGATGGATGGAGAATGTACGGGAAGTGGGGCAGAATTTCGCTTTCGTGATCCTGCGGGACTTCTATGGGACGACCCAGGTGGTCATCGAGACTGAGGATATGATGAACATCGTCCATGGGCTCAATAAAGAGACGGTCATTGCCGTAGACGGCACGGTCCGGGAGAGGAGCAGCAAGAACGCCAACCTGCCCACCGGGGAAATTGAAGTGGTGCCGGAGAAGATCGAGGTACTGGGACGCTGCCAGTACAACGAGCTGCCCTTCCAGGTCAACCGGAGCCGGGACGCCGATGAGACGCTGCGGCTGAAGTACCGGTATCTGGATCTGCGGAATCCGGAAGTCAAGAAGAACATTATTTTGCGGTGCAATGTGGTGTCCGCGTTAAGGGCGGCTATGACGGAGCATGGATTTTTGGAGATCACCACGCCTATCCTGACCGCTTCCTCCCCGGAGGGAGCGCGGGATTATCTGGTGCCGGCGAGAAAGCATCCGGGGAAGTTCTACGCCCTGCCCCAGGCGCCCCAGCAATTCAAGCAGCTGCTGATGGCCTCCGGGTTTGACCGGTATTTCCAGATCGCTCCCTGTTTCCGGGACGAGGACGCACGGGGCGACCGGTCGCCGGGTGAGTTCTATCAGCTGGATATGGAGATGAGCTTTGCCACCCAGGATGATGTGTTCGGGGTGATCGAGGACGTGTTCCCGCCTATCTTTGCCAAGTACGGGTTGTATAACGTGGCGTCCAGCGCGCCATTCAAGCGGATCGGATTTGTGGAGGCTATGGAGACTTACGGATCCGACAAGCCGGACCTGCGGATCGACCTGACGGTGCAGGACGCTACGGAGCTGCTGAGCGGGTGCGGATTCGGGCCCTTTGAGGGGAATGTGGTCAAGGCTATTGTTGTGACGGACTTTACCGCTGCCCGGAAACAGATCGACAAGCTGTGCGCCGATGTGGAAGTGCAGGCGGGTGAGAAAGCTTATTGGTTCCGGCTGGATGAGAAGGGCGAGATCGTGGGCGGCATCGCCAAGTTTGTGGCGGACAAGAAAGAGGAGGTCATTGAGAAGCTGGGGCTGACGCCGGGGTGCTTCGTGGGCCTCACCGCTGGAAAGAAAGGCGCTGCGCAGAAGACGGCGGGCGTGCTGCGGAACAAGCTGGGTGCGCTGTGCCCCAACCACTTCGACAAGGAGCGGTATGAGTTCTGTTGGATCGTGGACTTCCCCATGTATGAGATCGGCGAGGAGTCCGGGGAGCTGGAGTTCTGCCACAATCCGTTCTCTATGCCCAACGGCGGGAAGGAGATCCTGGAGAAGGCTATTGCCGGGGAAGTGGATCCGCTGAGTATTACGGCGTTCCAGTACGATCTGGTGTGCAACGGCGTGGAGCTAAGCTCCGGGGCGGTTCGGAACCATGATCCGGAGATCATGATCAAGGCGTTCCAGATGGTACGGCTGGGCGAGGACGATGTTAAATCTAAGTTCCCGGCGATGTATAACGCGTTCTGCTATGGTGCGCCGCCTCATGCGGGGATCGCGCCGGGCGTGGACCGGATGGTCATGCTGCTGGCAGGCGAGGAGTCCATCCGTGAGATCATCCCCTTCCCCATGAACAAGAACGCACAGGATCTGATGATGGGCGCACCGTCCTTCGTGGAGCAGAAGCAGCTGGATGAGCTGCATATTGCTATCACCCAAAAGGAAGAGGAAGAGGCGTAACGCTTTTTGCCGCCCCCGTGAGGCGTTTGCCTGCGGGGGCGGCGCGGCATGGAGGATTGGAGGATCTGGCATGAAAAGGTTTGGAAGATGTTTTGCGTTGTTTTGTCTTTTTGCAGTTTTATTGAGCTCTGCGGCCTCGGCTAACTCCGCGCCGCCGGATTACCGGGTAGAGGTGAAGGTCATCAACGGGCCGGAAGAGTTGTATTACCTGGATCTGCTGAAACAGCCGGACGGCGGCAGACTAGGTCCCGCGCCGGAAGAACTGGACCAGGAGCTGTTGGAAGCTATGGAACAGGCGGAGCCGGAGGGCTGGCTGGCCTGCACGCTATCCGGCATGGGGGACCACTTCATGGGAGACATGGCCGGTGAAAATGGCGTCCATGTATTCCACGGGATGGAAACTCCGAAGGTTTTCCGTATTCTGATCGTCACCAAGTCGGGAGAGAGCTGGGTATCGGAACCGCTGGAGCGGAAGGTCTTTCAATCCGCTGTAACGGTGGATTGGGAGAAAGGGACCGCGAAAATGTCCCCTGTATGGGTCGCCTTCGGGACGCAGCTTTTGGCAACGCTGCTCCCTACGCTGATGATCGAAGGACTGGCACTGCTGGCGTTCGGCCTGTCCTCCAAAAGGAATTGGCTGGTGTTCCTGGTGGTGAATCTGATAACACAGGGAGCGCTGTCGGCCTTCCTTGCCAGCAATCTGATCCAGAGAGACTTTTTCTATGTAATGTCCTTCGCGCTGCTAATAATGATCCCAGTGGAACTGCTGATCGCAGTGGTGGAGGCTAACATCTACAAGCACCAATTTCAAGGATGCTCCAGGCGGCGGGCATTCTGGTACGGCATCACCGCTAATGCGGCATCCTATGCGCTGGGGTGGGCTGCGGTGGAGCTGGTCTTCCATGGGTTAATCTCATTGTAAGGAGAAAGGGTCGTTATGACAGAGAAATTATTTTACCAGGATGCGTTCCTGAAGGAATTCTCCGGCACCGTACTGGACTGCCGGGATGAGAAAGGGCAGTGGGTCGTGGTTTTGGACCGGACCGCCTTTTATCCCGAGGGAGGCGGACAGCCGGCGGACCATGGGACCCTGGGGGGCGTGAACGTGGTGGACGTGCGGGAGAAGGACGGAGAGGTTTTGCACTTCTGCGACGGAAAAGTGGATATCGGGACCGTGGCCGATGGGGTCATTGACTGGGAGAGACGGTTCGATTTTATGCAGCAGCACAGCGGAGAGCACATCGTCAGCGGGATCTTGTGCAGGAAATTCGGCTGCGACAATGTGGGATTTCACATCGGACATGAGCTGGTGACCATCGATTTTAACGCGGAGTTATCCACAGATGACGTGATTTTTGTGGAAAACGCGGCCAACCGGTACATCTGGGAGGACCGGGATATTCAGATTGGGTGGCCCTCCCCTGCTGAACTGGAGGCGCTGGAGTATCGGAGCAAAAAGGCGCTGAGCGGGGCGGTCAGGATCGTCAGCTGGCCGGAGGCGGACTGCTGCGCCTGCTGCGGGACCCATGTGAAGTCCAGCGGACAGGTGGGGATCATCAAATTGATCTCCTGTCAGAAATTCCGGGACGGCGTGAGGATCGAGATGGCCGCCGGCGGGCGGGCGCTGAGGTGGATCAACCAGGTGGCGGGACAGAATACAAAAGTGTCCCAGCTGCTGTCCGCCAAGCCGGGTGAGACGGCAGCGGCGGTGGAGCGGCTGCAGAAGGATGTCTATGCCCTGCGGGGCCGGGTGGCGGAATTGGAGGAATCGGACTTTGTCAGAAAGGCGGAGGCGTCTGCCGGAAAGGGCGATGTACTGCTGATCGAGGGGCCTATGTCCGGGGAATCGCTGCGAAAGCTGTGCGGCCTGGTGAAGGAAAAATGCGGCGGACGGTGCGCGGTCTTCGCAGGGGCGGACGGGGTCTATCAGTACGCTATCGGACAGGATGGAGAGGACCTGCGGGGACTGGCAAAAAATCTGAACGCCAGGCTGAACGGACGGGGCGGCGGAAAGCCGGAGTTCGTACAGGGCAGCGTGAAGACCAGTGAGGATGAGATCCGGAAATTCTTTCTGAGAGAGTTGTAATCATATGAAGTATTTACAACAGGCTGTTATTATTGCCGCCATTACCTTCGCGGCGGAGATCATCAAGTACTTTGTGCCGCTGCCGGTCCCGGCCAGTATCTATGGGCTGATCCTGCTGTTTGTCCTGTTGAAAACAGGGCTATTAAAGCTGGGGCAGATCGAGGACGTGGGGGGATTGCTGCTGGAGCTGATGCCGCTGCTGCTGGTACCGGCTTCAGTCAGCTTCCTGACTGTGCTGGACACCATTCAGGGGATGCTGCTGCCGGTGCTGATCATGGGATTTATCGGGACTACCGTTGTGATGATCGTAACAGGGTCCGTCTCCCAGTGGATCATCCGGAGGAGCGGAAAGGAGAAGGGACATGAGTGAGATCTTTGCGGCGTGCTCCTGCTTCGGACTGCTGATGGCTATGGGGACGTACCAGCTGGCAAGAGCGATCAACAAGCGGGTCGGGAAAGAGGTCTGCAATCCGCTGCTGTTCGCAACGCTGCTGTGCGGGGCGGTCTTGCTGGGAACAGGGACGGAGTATGATATTTTTTATGAGAACGGCGGGAAAATATTGGAGTTTCTACTGACCCCGGCTACCATCTGTTTGGCTATCCCGCTGTACAAGCAGTTTAAGCTGCTGAAGAAAAACGCGGGGGCGGTGCTGGCCGGATGTGTGGCGGGTGTGGCCGCGCATATGGCGGGGTGTGCGCTGATGCTGTTCATCTTCCATATGGAGGCGGCGGAGTATATTTCGCTGCTGCCGAAATCGATCACTACCGCCATCGGGAAAGGGCTCAGCGAGGAGCTGGGCGGGTTCCCGGCCATTACGATGGCTACCATCATGCTGACGGGCCTGTTCGGGGCGGTGGCCGCCCCTCCCCTGCTGAAGCTCTTCCGGGTGACGGAGCCGGTGAGCCAGGGGCTGGCGATCGGGACCTCCTCCCACGCGGCAGGGACGTCCAGAGCCGTGCAGCTGGGCGAGATCCAGGGCGCGGCCAGCTCGCTGGCAATCGTCGTCACAGGGTTGTTGACGGTGGTGGCGGCGCCGGTCTTCGCAAGACTGGTCTGATCGATATATATGAAAACGCCAAGAAACCCCGCCGGATGGCGGGGTTTCCTGGTGTGTGTTGTGTGTGTTTTAGGAGGGAGAAATCGCATCGGGTGTTACCCCTTTGCTGATTATGATATTACAGCAGTTTTAAGAAGAAATCATGTACGCCATGTAAACATTCTATGAACGTTTACGCGGTTTTTGCCGGATCATAGCGGTTCCTGGCTGGTTATGACCATGTCCTCTGCCTCCAGTAAAGCCTGGGCCAGAATGTCCCGGACATGGTCAAACTCCAAAAGATCATGCGTATCCAAAATGGTCAGGGCTTCGTCTACTTTGTCTACAAGGTAGGCGTATGCTTTTTTATAAATTTCCATAAAATGTCCTCCTTTTTTGTATTGCGTCATTATATCGTCAAATCTGCACAATTTGTTGAATTGACGCTATTATAGTGTCAATAGAACGTCAGAGGAGAATATGATGGAAAAAAAAGATATGGCCCGGTTTACATTGCGGGTCCCTAAAGAATTTTTAGGTAAATTGGGCTATATCGCAGCTTACAATGGCCGTACGAAAAATAAGGAGCTGGAGCAAATGGTGAAGGCCAGGATCAGCGCTTTTGAGCAGAAGTTCGGGGAAATTATAATTGAGAAGGAAGATTGACCGCTTCTTCTCGTTTTTGCTAAAACCAGGTTGATTGCTTTAACCAAAATGTGGTATACTAACCTCAACAGGAGGTGGGACCATGGCTGCATACACAATCGCAGATATCCAATCCATTGTTGCAGGTCTTGCGCAAAAATACGGCGCACAACGGATTTTCCTGTTTGGTTCCTATGCCAGAGGAGACACAGCGGAACACAGTGATATTGACCTGCGCATTGACAAGGGATCTATTCGAGGTTTCGAATTGGCGGGACTGCTTTTGGATTTGGAAGAGGCTTTGGGCGTACCAGTTGATCTTGTCCCAACCGGCAGTCTGGATATGGATTTTCTTTCTTCTATTCGAGATGATGAGGTGCTGCTGTATGAAGCCTCTTGAGCGGGATATCTGTATATTACGGCACATCATTTCCTATTGTGAGCAAATTGATCAGACAGTGGAGCATTTTGGTCATGAATATACTATTTTTTCCGTAAATCAAATCTACCGGAACGCCGCCGCATTGTGTATCCTGCAAATCGGCGAATTGGTTGGAAAACTGACAGACGAATTTCGGGAACAGTATTCGGCTGTCCCCTGGCGGCAAATCAAGGCTATGCGGAATATCGTTGCGCACAGCTATGGTTCCGTTGACCCGGAAACCACTTGGGAAATCATTATGGAAGATATTCCCGTACTAAAAAAGTATTGCCGCTCTATTCTTGGGAAATAAAGCAAGAGCTATTGCGAACGCAATAGCTCTTGTTTTTTTATTTCAGCTTCTGCCATTCGCTGACGGCCAGCTGGTCGCAGCGGTTGTTGTATGGATTTTCGGCGTGGCCCTTGACCCAGTGGGTATGGACCTGGTGGATCTCGCAGAGGTCCAGCAGAGTCTCCCAGAGGTCGGGATTCAGGGCAGGCTTTTTATCGCTCTTGATCCAGCCCTTGGCACGCCAGCCTTTGGCCCAGCCTTTGGCAAGGGCGTCTATGACGTACTTGCTGTCGGAGTATAACTCCACGATACACGGTTCCTTCAGCGTTTGCAGGGCGCGGATGACGCCGGTCAGCTCCATGCGGTTGTTGGTGGTGTCCCGCTCGCCGCCGGATAACTCCTTTGTGTGGGGACCGTACTGTAAGATCGCGCCCCAGCCGCCGGGGCCAGGATTGCCGGAACAGGCTCCATCGGTGTAGATGGTGATGGTTTTCATAGATCAATGCAACCCCCGTTTTTTCTCCTGGTATTCCTCCTCGGAGATAATACCGGCAGTTTTCAGAACTTTCAGCTGCTCCAACTGCTTCCGGTCTTCCGATTTCTCGGATATGGTGTGTTTGGGCTTATCGGGCTGTTTGGGTGCGCACTTCTGTGCTTGCTTCTTTTTCTTCTTGTGCTCCTGGTAAGGAATGAATATTCCAAAAAAACCTACACAAAGAACAACTAAACAGAACAGATAAGTCGTTTCCGGTAAAAACATTGCATAAGTGGAAATAATCATGCTTGCCATACGATTTACTCCTGTTTCTGTTCTTCGGCACCGCCGGTGTGGATGGTGATGGTTTTCATGGGCATATAGTTTCCATTTCTGCGGCTATAAGCTGCGCGTATTCGGCCATGGACGCCGCCAGCAGGGGCATATCCAATTGGGACGCCAGCACCGCCGGGCAATTTTCTTTGACTGTCTCCATAAACTGGGTGCGAATGGTACGCAGGGAGGATGCAAGCCGCTCTTTCTCCAGAAGCTCCAACATAGTGACGCCATCCAGGAGAATGGGACGGAACAGCGTTTCCATTGCCTGCTGCTGGGCGGCGGGGGACTGCTGCCGGGAGCAGAAGCTAACAATATCTGATTGCAGGGAACGGAGAGTGTCCAGAGACCGCTCCATATGGGGCCGTAGATCAACGGGGACCGGTTCCGCCTTTTCCAGGATGCCTACTGTGACGATTTTATCCAGACGGGAAAAAAGGTTAGGTTCTGTCAAAGAAAAAGTTTCCGGCTCGGGGGACGTCTGATGCTTGTTATTGAGAAAACAGTACTCCTCTCCCCTGATTCCGGTGCAGATCACAGCGTGCTTGCTGGCCTGAGTAACGTGAAGGCCAAACATGGCGGGAAAATTGGCCTGCAAATATGAGATGGCCTCTTCCCTGCCTAGCTCCCGTTCAATGAAGGCAAATCCTCGGGGGCGCAGATACAGGTTAAACCACTTCTCCCCCTGGAGCATAGGACCGGAGAGATACCGGCCATCCCCCCTGTCAAACAGATATGGCAGGCAGATCTGCAAAGCGATGGCGCGGTCCTCCGTCTCTATGCCTTGGAACGACAAAAGATTGGCAAGTCCGGCGTAGGAGCAGGAGGAGTTGAAGGTCATATACTTCATGGGCGCTTATTCCTTAGTCTCCGTGCTTTCCTGCTCCGTGTTCTCCTCCTCCGGTTCGCGGTCGGCAAGGGCAATGGAAATGACGCGGTCGTCCTCCTCCTTAAAGCGCATGACAATAACGCCCTGGGTGGAGCGGCCGCAGGTCTTGATGGTGTCCACGGCGGTACGCAGGAGAATGCCCTTTTCCGTCAGGACCATCAGGTCCTCGCTACCGTCTACGACCTTGATGCCTACGACCTTGCCGGTCTTATCGGTGAGGCCGTAGTTCTTGATACCGAGGCCGCCACGGGCGGTGATACGGTACTCCTCCACCGGGGTCTGCTTGCCGTATCCCTTTTCGGTGATGGTGAGGACGTTCTTGCCGGGAAGGGCCCGGGCCGCGCCGACAACATAATCTCCGTCACGGAGGCGGATGCCGCGCACGCCCATGGAACCACGTCCTGTGGGACGGACATCGGTCTCGTCAAAGCAGACGGCGGAACCATCGTGGGTAGCGATGAGGAGCTTCATGGAGCCGTTGGTCTCGCGGACGGAGATCAGCTCATCGTTCTCCTCCAGGGTAATGGCACGGATACCGTTGCTGCGGAGGTTTTTCAGGGATTCGCCCGGCAAGCGCTTGACTGTGCCGTTGCGGGTGACCATCGTCAGGAACCTCTCGCCGGTGGAGATGTCATCCGTGGAGATCATGGCGCTGATACGCTCGCCGGACTCCACGGGAAGGATATTTACAATGTTGGTGCCCTTGGCGGTCTTGCCGGAGGCGGGGATCTGGTAGCCCTTCCGGCGGTAGACCCGGCCCATGCTGGTGAAGAAAAGAATATAATCATGGGTGGAGGCGGTGAACACCGTGTTCACATTGTCCTCCTCCTTGGTGGACATGGACTTGTTTCCCTTGCCGCCCTTGCTTTGGAGACGATACTCGCTGGCGGGGGTGCGCTTGATGTAGCCGCCGTCGGTGAGGGTGTAGACGCACTGCTCCTCCTCGATCAGATCCTCTACGTCCAGGTCGTCCTCATCGAAACCAATTTCCGTCACACGGTCATCGCCGTACTTGGCGGCGATCTCCTGGAGCTCCTCCTTGAGGACGCCCCTGAGAAGGTTTTCATCGGCAAGAAGGCTCTGGTAATAGGCAATGCGCTCCTCCAACTCCTTGTACTCCGCCTCCAGCTTCTCCCGGTTCAGACCCTGCAGGGCGATGAGCCGCATGTCGCAGATGGCCTGGGCCTGTATCTCGTCCAGACCAAAATGCTCCATCAGACGGTCCCGGGCGTTGTCATAGCTGGCGCGGATGATGCGAAGCACCTCATCAATATTGTCCTGGGCGATCAGCAGGCCCTCCAACAGGTGGGCTCGTTCCTGGGCTTTCTTCAGGTCATACCGGGTACGCCTGGCAAGCACTTCCTCCTGGTGTTTCAGGTACTCATCGATGATGTGGCGCAGGGAAAGGATCTTCGGCTGGGATTGGTCGTCCACCAGGGCCAGCATGTTGATGGCAAAAGTGGTCTGGAGCTGCGTCTGGGCAAAGAGGCGGTTCAGAACCACCTGGGGGTTGGCGTCCCGCTTCAGCTCAATGACGATGCGCATACCATTGCGGTCGGACTCGTCCCGGATGTCGGAGATCCCCTCCAGCCGCTTGTCCTCCACCTGCTCCGCCATGTTCTTGATGAGCATCCGCTTGTTGACCTGGTAGGGGATCTCGGTAACAATGATCCGGATGCGGTTCTGGCCGAACTCTTCAAATTCCGTCCTGGCCCGCACCTTGATGTGGCCCCGGCCGGTGGCGTAGGCCTGACGGATGCCGGCCCGGCCCATGATGATGCCCTTGGTGGGGAAATCCGGACCCTTGATGTACTCCATCAGGTCGCTTAGTGTCGCCTCCGGGTCTTCCAGAACGCGGATACAGGCCCCAATGACCTCCCGGAGGTTGTGGGGAGGGATGTTGGTGGCCATGCCCACGGCAATGCCCACGGAACCGTTTACCAGAAGATTGGGGAAGCGGCTGGGAAGGACCCTGGGCTCCTTCCGGGATTCATCGAAGTTGGGGTCCCAGTTGACGGTATCCTTGTCGATGTCCCGAAGCATCTCGTTGGCAAGCTTGCTCAGGCGGGCCTCGGTATAACGGTAAGCTGCCGGAGGATCGCCGTCAACGGATCCAAAGTTGCCGTGGCCGTCCACCAGCAGATAGCGAGTGGAGAAATCCTGAGCCAGACGGACCAGGGCATCATAGACGGACTGATCACCGTGGGGGTGGTAGCGGCCCAGCACATCGCCCACGCAGGTGGCGGACTTCTTGAAGGGCTTGTCGCTGGTCAGGTTGTCCTCGTACATGGCGTAGAGGATGCGGCGGTGGACGGGCTTGAGGCCGTCCCGGACGTCGGGCAGGGCACGGCCCTTGATGACGGACATGGCATACTCAATAAAGGACTGCTTCATCTCCGGCACCAGGGGGGATGTGGTTATCTTTTGATCCGGGTAGCGGATCTCTTCCGGATCGTATTGGGGTTTTTTACTCATTGTATTCTCCCTTTAATAGTCGAGATTGACCGCAGTCTTGGCCTCTTTTTCGATGAACTCCTTCCGGGGCTCCACCTTCTCGCCCATAAGGAGGGTGAAAATGGCGTCCGCTTGGACGGCATCGTCCAGCTCGATGCGGCGGAGAGTGCGGCGCTCCGGGTCCATGGTGGTCTCCCAGAGTTCGTGGGGGTTCATCTCGCCCAGGCCCTTGAAGCGGCTGATGTCGATCTTGGCGTTGGGGTTGTCGCCGCGAAGTTCAGCGGAAATGGCGTCCCGCTCCGGCTCGGAGAAAGCCAGACGGGTCGTCTTTCCCTTGGTCAGCTTGAACAGAGGCGGGACGGCGGAGTAGACATAGCCCTCCTCGATCAGGGGGCGCATGAAACGGAAAAAGAAGGTGAGGAGCAGCGTACGGATATGGCTGCCGTCCACGTCCGCATCTGCCATGATGATGACTTTATGGTAGCGAAGCTTGTTGACATCGAAGTCCTCGCCAATGCCCGCGCCGAGAGCGGTAATGACCGGCTGGAGCTTGTCGTTGCCGTATACCTTGTCCACCCGGGCCTTTTCCACGTTCAGCATCTTGCCCCACAGGGGGAGAATGGCCTGGAAACGGCTGTCCCGTCCCTGGGTGGCCGAGCCGCCGGCGCTGTCGCCCTCAACGATATAGATCTCTGTCAGCTCTGGATTGTTTTCGTTGCAGTCCCGCAGCTTGTCGGGCATGGCCGCTCCGCCCAGGGCGGTCTTGCGCCGGATGGATTCCCTGGCCTTTTTGGCCGCCTCCCGCGCGCGGTTGGCCATCATGGCTTTATCTAAAATCAGACGGGCTACCTTCGGGTTTTCCTCCAGATATTCCTCCAGCTTTTCGCTGACCACCGCCGATGTCAGGGTGCGGATGGAGGCGTTGCCCAGCTTGGCCTTGGTCTGGCCCTCAAACTGGGCTTCGGTGAGCTTGACGGAAATAACGCAGGTCAGGCCCTCCCGGCAGTCCTCGCCGGATACCTTGTCATCGCCCTTGATGATATTGTTCTTTTTGCCGTAGTTGTTCAGGACGGTGGTCAGGGCGCGGCGGAAGCCCTCCTCATGCATACCACCCTCGGGCGTGCGGACATCGTTGGCGAAGGAAACGATGGTCTCGTTATAATTATCGTTATATTGGAGGGCCACTTCCACGGAGGAGTCATCCTTCATGCCGCGCATATAGATCACGTCTTCATGGATAAGGGTCTTGTTCTGATTGAGCCAGGACACGTACTCCCGGATGCCGCCCTCGTAGCACATGGAGTCGGCCTCTTCCCTGCCCTCACGCTTGTCGAAGGTGCTGATCTTCAGGCCGGCGTTCAGAAACGCCTGCTGCTGCATACGGGTATGGATAATGTCATAGCTGTAGGTGGTGACATCGAACATTTCAGGGTCCGGCTTGAAGGTGACGATGGTGCCGGTCTTATCAGTGGGACCAACGATCTTCATGGACTGGGTAATATCGCCCCGGGAGAATTTCATCTCATAGATCTGGCCGTCCTTATGGACCTGGACCTCCAGCCATTCGCTCAGAGCATTGACCACGCTGGCACCCACGCCGTGGAGGCCGCCGGACACCTTATAGCCACCGCCGCCGAACTTTCCGCCGGCATGGAGGACGGTGAAGACCACCTCCAGGGCGGGCAGGCCGGTCTGGGGCTGGATGTCCACGGGGATGCCGCGGCCGTTGTCGGTAACGGTGATGGTATCGCCTTCATTAATGGTAACAGTGATCTCATCGCAGAAGCCGGCAAGGGCTTCGTCGATGGAGTTGTCAACGATCTCATAGACCAGGTGGTGCAGTCCGGACTCGCTGGTGGAGCCGATGTACATGCCGGGGCGCTTGCGGACGGCCTCCAGGCCCTCCAGGACCTGGATCTCGCTGCCGCCGTAGGCGTGGTCCACCTGGGTGGCGGTTTCGTTCAGTTCGTTCATTTCCTTCATATCTGTCATATGATTTTTTTGACCTCCAGTCAGTGGATACGGTTGGTTTCCAGCCGCCCTATAAGGGTAGCCGGGGCCAGGGGGGATATATAGACCCGCTGCCAGCTGCCCCTGGGGCAGCAGACAACAAGGGATTTTGGCAGATCGCCGCTGACGGCGGCGACCATGCCCTCGTCTTCGGCTGCTTTCAGATAATTTCGTGTTATTTTTGATGTGGTGGCGTTGTCAAGATCAAAGATACCTATGATATCATCGGTTGGGATGGAGATATTATTGCCGATATGGAGATACATGGTTTTTCTTTCGCGCCCTGCGGGCGCGAAGGCTCCTCTATTTCTTATCTTAGCATCGCGCCTCGCCGGCGCGGGGCCTTCTTTTCCCTTGTGGGAAAAGAAGCAAAAGCACCCTCAAGGGACTTTCAGTCCCTTGAGAATCCCTGGCATATGTTTGTTTTGTTTACGCTACGACCTGGCTGGTCTGTTCTGACGGCGGTGCGCACCCAGATGCGCCGGACTTCTGCGGCTACCCACGGGTTCTATCGGTAC
>CAMWTG010000001.1 GCA_947177115.1 uncultured Clostridia bacterium | reverse complement strand
GGGGGGGTGGGGTGTTTTTTGCGCACAAAACAACCAACCCCCGCCCCCTGTTTTTGGCAGAGATGAATGGGAGTTATAAAAAATTACCCTTTTTGAAGAAAGATTCCCATTGTTTTTCACAATTTGATTTGATAGAATCCATATTACAGGAGTTTGTCCCCTGTGAAAAATTTGTTTGGAGGAAATGAAAATGAAGAAGATCCTTGCACTGCTTCTGGCGCTGACCATGGTGCTTGCGCTGGCCGCCTGCGGCGGCGGCGATGCCCCTCAGAGCGGCGGCAACGATGCGCAGACCAGCGAGCCCAGCACTTCCGGCGGCGATGATGCCGCCCCGGCTCCGAGCACCGGGAGCAGCCTGAATGTGGGCGTGTTCTGGTACGCCTACAGCGATGCCTTCCTGTCCACCGTGCGCACCGCGCTGGATGCCGACCTGGCCGCCGCCGGCATCACTTATCAGGATTATGATGCAAACAACAACCAGGCCTCCCAGCTGGAGCAGGTCCAGACCGCTATCACCAACGGCGTCAACGTCCTGGTGGTCAATCTGGTCACCTCCGGCTCCGCTGATGCCGCCCAGCAGATCATCCAGGCCGCTAATGGCCTGCCTGTGGTGTTCTTCAACCGCGCCCCCGAGGGCGATGGCGAGGAGGGCACGATCCTCGGCGCCTATGACAATGTCTGCTTCATCGGTACCGATGCCCCCGAGGCCGGCCATCTGCAGGGCCAGATGATCGGTGATTTCCTGGTAGCCAACTATGACAGCATTGACCTGAACGGCGATGGAGAGATCTCCTATGCCATGTTCATGGGCGATGCCGCCAATGTGGAGGCCATTTACCGCACCCAGTACGGCGTAGAGGACGCCAATGCCGTCCTGACGGCGAATGGCAAGCCCGAGCTGTCCTACTTCAACCCCAGCAACAGCGACAAGTATCAGCTGGACCCCAACGGCGCGTGGTCTTCCAGCGCTGCCTTCGACTTCATGAGCGTCAACCTGGCTGAGTACAGCGAGGCCAACGGCAACATGATCGAGCTCATCATCGCCAACAACGATGACATGGCCGCCGGCGCCATCTCCGCCCTGCAGAACGCCGGTTACAACCTGGGCGATGGCTCCAGCACCAAGATCCCCGTTTTCGGCGTGGACGCTACCCAGACCGCGCAGGACCTCATTGCCGCTGACCAGATGACCGGCACCGTCAAGCAGGATGCCGAGGGCATGGCTACCGCCATTACCTCTGTGGTTCAGGCCATTGATGGCGGTTCCGGCATGGCTGACGCCGTATCCGGCGTGGCCGGCTCCGCGGATATGTACTCCGTTGCCGATGGGTTCACCACGAAGCTGTTTGTTGCCTACGCCCCCTTCACTGCCTGATCTATCCGCAAAGCCTGAAAAGGGGCAGCTGTTCAAGCAGCTGCCCCTTCCTTGAAATTTTATGAATTGTATGGGAGGGAAACATAATGGCTCAGGATATCCTCCTGAAAATGACGGACATCACCAAGACCTTTCCGGGCGTCAAGGCGCTGGACCGGGTCTCCCTTGAGGTGCAGGCGGGCACAGTCCACGCCCTGATGGGCGAAAACGGCGCGGGAAAATCCACGCTGATGAAATGCCTTTTCGGCATTTACAGCAAGGACAGCGGGACCATTCTCCTGGAGGGAAAAGAGGTCAATTTCAAGAACAGCCGCGAGGCGCTGGACAACGGCGTTGCTATGGTACACCAGGAGCTGAACCAGGCGCTGAAGCGCACCGTGATGGACAACATCTGGCTGGGCCGCTATCCGCTGAAGGGCGGCGTGATGGTGGATGAGAAAAAGATGTACCAGGATACCATGGCGGTCTTCCGGGAGCTGGAGATCAACGTGGACCCCCGCCGGGTCATGAGCACAATGCCGGTGTCCCAGCGCCAGATGGTGGAGATTGCCAAGGCGGTCTCCTACAACTCAAAGGTCATTGTCTTCGATGAGCCCACCTCCTCCCTGACGGAGGAAGAAGTGGAGCATCTGTTCCAGATCATCAACATGCTCCGGGACCGGGGCATGGGCATCATCTATATTTCCCACAAGATGGCGGAGATCAAGCGGATTTCAGATTATATCACGGTCATGCGTGATGGCACCCATGTGGCTACCAGGCCTGCCGGTGAGCTGGAAATGAACGACATCATCCGGCTGATGGTGGGGCGTGAGCTGACCAATCAGTTCCCGCCCAAGACCAATGAACCCGGCGAGGTCTATCTAAAGGTGGAGCATCTGAGCGGCCAGTACTCCCTGCTGCACGATGTCTCCTTCGAAGCCCATCGCGGCGAGATCCTGGGACTGGCCGGCCTGGATGGCAGCGGCCGTACGGAGACGCTGGAGAGCATTTTCGGCGTGGCGACCCGCAAGTCCGGCACGGTTACTCTGGGCGGGAAACTTTGCAGGAACCGCAACGCGCGGGAGTCCATCAAAAACGGCTTCGCCCTCCTGACGGAGGAGCGCCGGGCCACCGGTATTTTCGGCATTCTGGATATCCGGGAAAACACGGTCATCTCCAGCCTGAAAAAGCATCTGCGCTGCGGCGTCTATCTCAACAGCGCCTCCATGAAGAAGGACACCCAGTGGTCCATCGACTCCATGCACACCAAGACGCCGTCCCAGGAGACTAAAATACGAAGCCTTTCCGGCGGCAACCAACAGAAGGTCATCATCGGCCGCTGGCTGCTGACCGAGCCGGAGGTGCTCCTTCTGGATGAGCCCACCCGCGGCATCGATGTCGGCGCGAAGTACGAAATTTATCAGCTGATCCTGGATCTGGCCAATCAGGGCAAGACGGTGCTGGTGGTCTCCTCTGAGATGCCGGAGCTTCTGGGGATCTGCGACAGGATCCTCGTGATGTCCGGCGGCCGCTTGGCCGGAGAGGTGGATGCCGGAACCACCACCCAGGAGGAGATCATGACGCTGGCAGCCAAATACGTTTGAGGAGGAGAGAATCAGACATGATGGGTCTTATTAACAGAAAAGCGGAGGAATACCGCGCACTTGACAGCATCGACCGCCGCCGGTTCTGGACAGACGGCCTGCTGAACAACGCGCTTTACATCCTGATGGCCGCCTTCATCATTTTCACGGCTATCGTCAATAAAAACTTTGTCAGTCCCAGCTCCATCGCCAATATCATCACGCTGGCGGCGGCCTCGCTGCCCATGGCCCTGGGTATCGGCGGATGTATCGTCCTCACCGGTACCGACCTGTCCGGCGGCCGTGTGTTCGGCCTGACGGCGGCCATGGCGGCGGCGCTGCTGCAAAACCGCGCCGCCAGCAAGCTGCTGTTTGAAAACCTGCCCCGGACCAGCGGCGCCTGGATCATTGGGGTGCTGCTGATCGTCATGCTGGTCGGTGCGGTGATTGGCCTGGTCAACGGCTTCTTCGTTGCCAAGTTCAGCCTGCACCCCTTTATTGTCACCCTGGCGACCCAGCTGATTACATACGGCATCATCCTGATGTTCTTCCAGATCAACGGAAACGGCGGCGGCCCCATCAGCAACGTGGCCCAGGAGTTCAAGGATGCCGTTTCCGGCCCGGCCTTCAAGATCGCGGCGTGGAACGTCTCCATCCCCTGGTATGTCATTTACGCCTTTATTCTGGTGGTGGTGATGTGGTTTATCTGGAACAAGACCACCTTCGGCAAGAATATGTTTGCCGTTGGCTCCAATGCCGAGGCGGCCAAGGTTTCCGGCGTCAACGTTTTCATGACCACCGTCCTCGTCCACACCCTGGCCGGCGCCATGTACGGCTTCGCGGGCTATGTGGAGGCGGCGCGTCTGGGCTCCATCACGGCGGCGACCGGTCTGAATAACGAGTGCGATGCCATTGCGGCCTGCGTCATCGGCGGCGTTTCCTTCGTTGGCGGTACCGGCAAGATCAGCGGCATCGTTCTGGGCGTATTCGTGCTGCGCATCATCTTCGTGGCGCTGAATATGCTGGGCATCGACCCCAACCTGCAGTTTATCATTAAGGGCGGCATTATTTTGGCCGCCGTAGCGCTGGATATGCGGAAATATCTGGTTCGGAAATAAGCTGTATATTCCATCACAGAAGCGGCAGGCGCCGCGGCAATCTGCCGCGGCGCCTGCCGGTCTCTATTTTCTCTCAAACCTCAGATACCGGGTCCCCTGGAAGGTCAGGTCCCCATAGTCCCCCTCCGCCAGCATCCCGTACTCGCTTCCGCTGACAGGCAGCTCCATCCGGTCCCCGCTGGCTACCTGGAAGGTGACGTAGTAGGAGGTGGAGGTGTGGGAGGTGTGCGTACCGGCATTATGGCGGCGGCTGACCTCGCTCCGTTTTGACACCACCGCAGCCTGTACTGTCAGCCGGGGCGAGTTGTTGTTCTTGTGCCACTGTCCGATACCCTTAGGCGCTAGTGAAGATAACGATTCCTAATATCAGAAAAAACAGAAAAAATATGACCTCAAGTCCACTACCAAAGAAAAAGCCCATTCTATTTCCCTCCTATTTCATCCAGCAGAGCCTCTATGTGGTCCCCGCCGTATATTTTGATTCCGCTCTCTTCCAGCAACTGGGCCGTCACGCCCTTTCCGGGGACCAACTTGCCGGAGAACATGCCATCGTAGATCGTACCGCAGCCGCAGGAGGGGCTACGGACCTGGAAGACGGCTCTGGCAACGCCCTCCGTTTGGGCGATGGTCAGGGTTTTCTCCGCTCCTTGGCGGAAAGCCTCCGTTACATCCTGGCCCTCCCGGGTCAGCACCTTCTCCCCCACCCGCTCGGCGGGGATCCGGGGCGTGGGCAAGCCCCCCAGCTGCTCCGGGCAGACGGGGATCAGCTCGTACCGCTCCCGCAGGGCCTCCACGGCGGGGCTGTAGTTGTTCCCGCCGTTGTACTTGCAGTTCTCCCCCAGTAGGCAGGCGGAAACCAGCAGTTTTTCCCTCACAGCGGCAGTTCCTTTCCATCCAAAACGGCCCGGAGCAGGACGTCTTTCGCGTCATAGCTCAGTTTCAGGGAGAAAAACGGCCGCTCCTCCTCCAGCAGGCGGAAAAAGATCTTGTCCCCCTCCCAGATAGGCAGGTCATAGACCTTCTCCTTGGGCACCCACTCCAGATCGCCCTCGCTGCATTCGATCAACTCTCCTGTCCAGGCAGCGGCAGTAAACAAATGCATATATTGGGTACACTTCTGTCCCTCGCAGTCAAAGGTGACAATGCCCCGGAAGCGGTAATCCGTCAGGGTCAGGCCCGTTTCTTCCAAGGTTTCACGGACGGCGCACTCCTCCGGGCTTTCTCCGTACTCAAAACCGCCGCCTACGCCGATCCACTTATCATGGTTGATGTCATTTTTCTTCTTCACCCGGTGGAGCATCAGGTACTCCCCTTTTTCGTTTTCCAGGTAGATTAAGGTACTGTTGACATGCAATGCGTTCACCCCCAAATAAGATAGCTGATGCCGTACAGCACCGGCTGGTGCAGGACGTAAATAATGAGGCTGTGCCGCCCCGGCCAGGTCAAAGCTTTCGGCAGGGGCTTGGTGAGCAGGGGGTTGTCCCGGTTCGCCAGGCACCACCCGCCCAGCACAGTCCCCAGAAGGAACAGAAAAAACCAGGGCAGCAGCGGAAAATAATCCGCGCTACGGAACCCCGGGTAGGTGAAGCCCAGCGGGTATAACCATTTCGCGGATACCTGTGTGACTTCCGTCCACGCCCTTGCTGCGAAAAACAGTACAAAGCCGCCGCAGCCCAAAACGGCGGGCGGGATCCTTTGCAGATCTTTTCCCAGGAAATGATACAGCACCATCGATGCCCCCAGCAGCATCAGCACGCCCCAGCGGATGGTCTGTCCGCCTACAGCGGCCCCGATCTCCACTACAAGCCCCGCCGCCAGGACAATCAGCCCATGGCGCAGATTGTTTCGTGAGAACCGTGCGGAGGCCCCGGCCAGTAGGATAAATGAGCAGCAGATAAACCGCTCCAAAACATTCAGCGGTGTGGAAAACAGTTGATTTGCGGATATAATGCCAAAAATATACAGATCGTATAGAAAGTGATAGGCTGCCATCAGCACAATGGCCAGGGTGCGCCAAGCATCCAGGATATCAAAACGTTTCACGGCTGTTCATTGCTCCGCTTTAATCTTTTCATGGCCGCCTCCTTCAGAGATCGCGGGGTAATTTTACGCCCCAATTTTTATCATGGCTATGTTTTCCGTGGCGTATCATTTTTTTGGAACCGGCGTTGTTCCGTGTTCAATATATACCACAGATCCTATCTTGCGTCAAGGTATTGCGCTTGATGTCCAGGGAAATCCATTTTTAGCCTGACAATCCCCTCAATCGCCCCTACACGGATCCTGCCATTCCAGTGGCTGTCTGCCTCAAAAATTGATTTCCGTGGGGAAAGCAACAAAGAGGTTGCATCGACCGGCCGGGTATGGTAACATGGGATATAGCAGCGCAGCGGAAGAAAGGCGGCGGTCTCCATGGGGGCACGATCTCCGGCACAGCAACAGATCGTTTTCCGCGGCCAACACCGGCAGGAGCCGGACAGAGCTGAACATCGCCTTTTGCAGGGGAGGATTTGAACCAGATCTATCCCCATGTTCAATAGAGCCCTGGCCGCATACACTGCAAAAAAAGGATAGAATAAGCCTGTTGCATTGGCGCTTTTTACCCGAATCGCCGGGCAGGCATAACTCTATGAAGTAAGACGGCAAAATGGTGTATAAATGGTGTGGCAAGCATCATTCAAACGCCGGAAACCCTTGAAAAATCAGGAGGTACAGAAAACTATGAAATTAGGAATCGTGGGTTTGCCCAACGTAGGTAAATCGACCCTGTTCAACGCTATCACCAACGCCGGCGCGGAGAGCGCCAACTACCCCTTCTGCACCATTGACCCCAACGTGGGCATGGTAGCCGTGCCGGACACCCGACTGGACAAGCTCAGCGAGATGTACAATCCCAAGAAAACCACCCCCGCCGTCATTGAGTTCGTGGACATTGCAGGACTGGTCAAGGGCGCGTCCAAGGGCGAGGGCCTGGGCAACAAGTTCCTCTCCAACATCCGCATGACGGACGCCATCGTCCATGTGGTCCGCTGCTTTGACGATGAGAACGTCATCCATGTGGAGGGCGGCGCGGACCCCATCCGGGACATTGAGATCATCGACCTGGAGCTGGTCATGGCCGATGTGGAAATGGTGGAGCGGCGGATCGACAAGGCCCAGAAGGCCGCCAAGGGCGACAAGAAGTTTCTCAAAGAGGTTGATATCTTCCAGGGCCTGCTGGCCTGGCTCAACGATGGCAACGCCGCCCGGAGCTATGACTGCGATGAGGATACCAGGGCCGTGATCGCCACCAGCGACCTGCTGACCCTCAAGCCGGTGATCTACGCCGCCAACCTGGACGAGGACGGCTTTGCCCATCCGGAGGAGACGGCTTACTACCGGCAGGTAGCGGAGCGGGCCGCCAATGAGGGAGCGCAGGTGATCCCCGTGTGCGCCAAGCTGGAGGCGGAGATCGCCGAGCTGGACGGCGAGGAGAAGGCTATGTTCCTGGAGGATCTGGGGGTCAGCGAGAGCGGCCTGGACCGGCTGGTAAAGGCCAGCTATACCCTGCTGGGCCTTATCTCCTACCTCACCAGCGGCGAGGATGAGTGCCGGGCCTGGACCATCACCCGGGGCACCAAGGCCCCCCAGGCGGCGGGCAAGATCCACTCCGACTTCGAGCGTGGCTTTATCCGGGCGGAGGTCATTGCCTATGACGATCTGATGGCCGTAGGCACCATGGCGGCGGCCAAGGAGAAGGGCATGATCCGTTCCGAGGGCAAGGAGTACGTGGTGAAGGACGGGGATATCATCCTGTTCCGGTTTAACGTATAATACTTTTTCTTGAAAGAAAAAGTATCAAAAAGAACTTTAACCTCGAGCCTAAAACCACTGCTGTTCCTAAATTCCTGCCCGATAACGCTATTGCATTTTTAATCGAGGAATCGTATAAAGCATTATCACTTTTTAATAAACAGCTAGAAGGGCCGGGGGCAATGTCCCCGGCCCAACTTGCTTATTTTGATAAACCCAGTTTCTTCTCCGCCTCTTCCCGCATCTTATATTTGAGGATCTTCCCTGCCGCGTTCATGGGGAATGCATCCACAAAGTCGATATACCGGGGCACCTTATGCTTGGCCATGTGGGAAAGAACGAACGCCTTGATCTCCTCCACGGAAGAAGTCTCCCCCTCCTTGAGGATGATGCAGGCCATGATCTCCTCCCCGTACTGCTCATCGGGGACGCCAATGACCTGGACATCCTTCACCTTGGGGTGGGTGTACAGAAACTCCTCGATCTCCCGGGGATAAATGTTCTCGCCGCCCCGGATAATCATATCTTTCAAACGGCCTGTGACCTTGAAGTTGCCGTTTTCATCCTCACAGCACAGATCTCCACTGTGAAGCCAGCCCTCCGCATCAATAGCGGCGGCGGTAGCGGCGGGCATCTTGTAGTAGCCCTTCATGATGTTATAGCCCCGGGCCACAAACTCGCCGCTGACCCCCCGAGGGCACTCCTCCCCGGTGTCCGGGTCGATGATCTTGCACTCCACGTTGGCAAAGCGGCTGCCCACCGTCTCCGTGCGGACATCCAGAGGATCGTCAAAGCTGCTCATGGTGCAGCCGGGGGACGCCTCCGTCTGACCAAATACGGAGATGATCTGCTTCATATTCATCACATCCGCCGCCTTCCGCATCAGCTCCGGCGGACAGTTGGCCCCGGCCATGATGCCGGTACGGATATGGGAGAAGTCGGTGGAGGCGAAATCCGGATGGTTCATCATAGCAATGAACATGGTGGGCACGCCGTTGAAGGTGGTGATCCGCTCCTGATGGACGCAGGCCAGGGCCGGCTTGGGAGAGAAGTAGGGCAGAGGACACATGGTAGTCCCATGGGTCATGGAGGCCGTCATGGACAGCACCATGCCGAAGCAGTGGAACATGGGCACCTGGATCATCATCCGGTCCGCCGTGGAGAGATCCATGTGGTCGCCGATATACTTGCCGTTGTTGACCACGTTATAGTGGGTCAGCATGACCCCCTTGGGGAACCCGGTGGTGCCGGAGGTATACTGCATGTTGGCTACATCATGGGGCCGCACGGCGGCGGCGCGGCGGCGGACCTCCTGGGGAGAGGTCTTCCCCGCCAGGGCGGCGGCCTCCTCCCAGGTCAGGCACCCGGCCTGCCGGTAGCCCACGGTGATCACATTGCGCAGGAAGGGAAGCCGCTTGCAGTGGAGGGGTTTGCCGGGCTGGGTGGAGGCCAGCTCAGGGCACAGCTCGGCGATGATCCCGGCGTAATTGCTGTCCCGGTAGCTGTCGATCATCACCAGGGTGTGGGTATCGGACTGGCGCAGCAGATATTCCGCCTCGTGGATCTTATAGGCAGTGTTCACCGTCACCAGCACCGCGCCGATCTTGGTAGCGGCCCAGAAGGTAATGAACCAGGCGGGCACGTTGGTGGCCCAGACGGCCACCTTGTCGCCGGGCTTGACGCCAAGCGCGATAAGGGACCGGGCAAACTGGTCCACATCATCCCGGAACTGGCTGTAGGTCCGGGTATAGTCCAGGGTGGTGTATTTAAAGGCGTATTGGTCCGGAAACTCCTCCACCATCCGGTCCAGGACCTGGGGGAAGGTACAGTCAATGACAATGTCCTTCTTCCACACGTACTGTCCGGTGCCGGCAGTGTTGTAATAGAGATGGCTCTTCCGGCCTTCCCGTTCAAAGCGGGACATATAGACGGCGTAGTGGGTCAGGATCATCTCCGCATCGTCCAAGCCCTCCACCCAGGCGGGATCCCAGAGGAGGGAAATAAAACCATCGTAGTTGACGCTGCGCAGGGCGTTCATCAGCTCCCGCATAGGCATGGCGCCCTCGCCGGTGAGCTCCGGAGCGCCGGTGGCCGCGCCGTCCGTAAGACGCACATGGCGGACATAGGCCCCCAGGTTGGTAATGGTCTGCTCCGGAGATTCCTTCTGCATCAGGCAGGTGCTGTGGGCGTTCCAGCAGGCAGCCAGGTGGTCGCAGGCAAAGTGGTCCAAAACGCCCACTAATCGTTTCGTGCCGGCCATGGCCCCTGTGCTTTCCAGCAGGAGGGTCACGTTATTTGCTTCTGCCCCGGCGATAAAAGGAACCAGCGCGTCAATCACGGTTTTTTCGTCCTCGCAGACAGTGTGGAGGACCACATAGGGGACCAGGAGGTTAGCCGCCGCCTCAATGGCGGCGGGGATCTCATCCCCGGCCTCCGGGGCCGTCAAATCGGCGGAGGTCCCCACACAGGGGATGGTCAGGTCCGCCGCCGCCAGCCGGCGGCGGGCCGCAACGGCCATTTCCGGGTTGGTGGGGCTGTTTCTAACGGTCAGAAGGGGATTTCTTATACTGTCGATCTCCAGACCATTGAGCTTGGCATCGGAGGCGGCCTGACAGGCCGCCGGCCAGTCCATTTGGGTCCAATACTTTATAGAAAAAGAGAGTTTCATAGTTGATGCCTCTTTCTTTGCCGCGCCTCCGGTGCGGCAAGGGGTGAATTGTTCTCATACCGGCCCGGGACCTGCGCGGCCCCGGACTCCGCGCCTACTTTTTGTGTGAACAAAAAGTAGGCAAAAAGTCACTTAAACCTACGGTTTAAGAATCCCTTGACGGGCAGGCGCATGCGCGCCTTCGCCCTATACGGGGGTGTTTACGCAGTGCGGTGGTGGCTTGGATAGGCGAAGCCGCCGAATGAAGGGTTCTTCTTCTGGTGGCTTGGTACTTGAAGGACTCCGGCTGACACCCTGTTAAAGAGAGACTGCCCTGCAAGGGGGGCCGCTGAACCAGATTACCGGTTAACGGGCAGCCGCACCTCCGGCGCAGCGGCAGGGACTTCCGATAGGACCCGTGGGTAGCCGCAGAAGTCCGGCGCATCTGGGTGCGCACCGCCATCAGAACAAACCAGCCAGGTCGTAGCGTAAATAAAAAACACATGCCAGGGATTCTCAAGGGACTTTCAGTCCCTTGAGGGTGCTTTTGGTTCTTTTCCTACAAGGGAAAAGAACGCCCCCGCGCCGGCGAGGCGAAATGCTAAAACAAGATTAGCAGCTCCTGCCGCCGCCAGGCGGCGGCAGAGCTCAGTTCCCCTCGTATACGATTTTATTGAGGGCGCTGATATAGGCCCGGATACTTGCCCCGATCACATCGGTGGAAATCCCATTCCCGGAATACAATTTCCCATTGGAGCGAAGCTTCACCAGGGCGGAGCCCATAGCCTCCCGGCCCTCGGTGACCGTCTGGATCTGATAGTCCGCCAGCTCGTAGTGATGGCCGATGATCTGCTCGATAGCCAGAAACGCCGCATCGATAGGGCCGTCCCCCGCGCACACGCCCTGCTGCTTCTCCCCGTCCTTCTCCAGGGTCAGGTTTGCCATGGCGGAGGTCATGTTCCCGCAGGTGATCACATAATTCACGATCCGATAAGTGGACGGAACCTGCATGGCCGCGCTGGCTACAATGGCGTCCAGCTCCCGGGCGCTGACAAAGTGCTTCTTTGCCGCAATGCGCTGGAAGGATTCGTAAATCTTGGCGTGGTCCTCCTCGGTCAGGTCATACCCCAGATGGCGCACCACCTTTACCATCTCCTCAATGCCGTCCCCGGCGGTAAGGCAGATCGTGCTCCCCGTGTCGTCCACGCCGCTGTCAAAGGGGGAGCCGCCGCTGCGCTGGGTCTGCATCATCCACTGCAGCTGGCCCGCAGCTCTCGTCAGCTCCGTTCCCCGCAGATTCCACCGCAGGCCCTTGCTCTCTCCCCGGGCGGACAGGTATGCCGCCAGATCCAAAGTGGAGGGTACGTCCAGGGGAGTTATGGCGGCCTTAATAACCGCCGCGCCCGCGTCCACGGCGGCAGCGGCGCAGGCCGCCGCCATCTTCATCCCATTGCTGAGCTCCATCCCAAGCCGGACTTTCTCCAGGCCGGGGACCGCCTCCAGCAGCTCACGGACAAAGGCCGCGCACTCATCCGGCGTCATGATCCCGGCGGAGTCGCAGACCGTTACCGCCTCCGCGCCGGCCTCCAGAGCGGCGGCGGTCAGCTGATGGAGGAAGTCCTTCTCCGCCCGGGTGGCGTCCAGAATGGAAAATTCCACATGCTCCGTGAAATACCGGGCCCTGGCCGCCAGCGTCTTGGCCAGCTCCAGAATGGCCGGAGCCTTTTTGTGGCACAGGTACTCCATCTGCACCGAGGAGGCGGGGAGCATAATGTGCAAAACCGGCTGGCGGGCGGACTTGATGCTCTCCCAGGCCGCCTCTATGCTCTCCTCCGTCAGTCCCACTGCGGCGGAAAGCCGGGCGGAGGATACCACAGAGGCGATGGTCTTGTTGCGCAGTACATCCCCCTTGCCGTCCTTCAGGACAGGCAGCTCGATCTGATCCACCCCCAGGCGGTCCAGAGTCCGGGCGGCCTCCACCCGCTCTTTGAAGCTGAGGACGCCAACGCCTTCGGCCAGGCGGAGGGTCACATCGGAAATTTCAATGGTTCTCATAGCTTTGTTCTCCTTTTTGCAATGGTTTTCCGGTCCTGCCGGGCAAAATAAAACGTCCCGGGAGCAGAACCTGCTCCCGGGACGATGACTTCTCACCGCGGTACCACCCGGTTTCGCGCCTGTACAGACGCGCACTTAAAGGGCTCCAGCAAGCCCCTGCCCGTATAACGGAGGCAGGCCCGTGACGCCCTACCGGAAAAGCTCTTTGGGACGTCCCGCTCCGGCGCCAGCCGCCAATCCAGCCCTCCCCGGCTCGCACCATCCGCCGGTTCTCTGAGAGGGGCCCGCATTGACTTAACGCCTTCCATGCGTTTGAGAAAATTGCTTGGTTCGCATTATAGCACGTCCTGCTCGTCTGTGTCAAGAATTTTTTCCCGGGCCAACGGAAATCAATTTTTGCAGAGAACGGTGTTGTAGGGGCCGATGTCCCCATCGGCCCGTCTTGCTGGAACTGCCGCTCTTCCCTTAAAACGGCCTGATGAGGACATCTGGCCCTACAAATAGGGTATTATTTCCTGAAAATTGATTTCCCTGTCCCGGGCCTTTTAAAAAATACAGAAGGAAATTACCAAAAACCGGGTTTGCTTTCCGGTTATTTCTATGGTAAACTGGTAGAAAAGACAAAAACAGCTGCCGGAGGTGTGTTTCGGCGGGAGGGAGAACCATTATGGAGAGCATTGATGTCAACTACGGCAATCTCAAGCGCTATGATACCGCCAGGCCGCCCCTGCGCCAGCGGAAAATTTTCACCGCTGTCCTCCGGGCCCTGTGTGGCATGAGCATGATGGGACAGGCATATAAAATCGAGAAGATCAATATGGAGGGGCTGAAGCCTCCCTACATCCTGTTGAGCAACCACATGTATTTCGTGGACTTTCACCTCTGCTCCATCGCCACCTGGCCCCATTCCGTCAACAATATCGCCACCATCGATGGCTACTACCGCAGGCCCTTTATCATGGAGTGGCTGGGCTGCCTGTGCAAGAGGAAGTTCACCACGGATATGTCCCTGCTGCGTTCGGTGAAAAAGGTTTTGCACGACTATGGCGACATTCTGTGTATGTATCCGGAAGCCCGGTATTCCCCCATCGGCACCACGGCTATCCTGCCGGATTCCCTGGAAAAACTGGTGAAAAAGCAGGGGGTCCCTGTAGTAGTGCTGCTCCACCACGGCAATTATCTTCATACCCCCTTCTGGAACTACCGCAAACCGCGGAAAGTCCCTCTTTACACCACCATGACCCAGGTGCTCACTGCCGGAGACGTAGCGGAGAAGTCCGCCTCCGAGATCGGCGAGGTTATCCGGCAGGCCATGGATTACGATGAATACCGCTGGCAGCGGGAGAACAATATCCGCATTACCGAGCCTTTCCGGGCGGAGGGCCTGCACAAGGTCCTTTATCAGTGCCCCCGCTGCCTGACGGAGAGCCGGATGGAGAGCCGCGGGACCGTCCTGCGCTGCGCCGCCTGCGGCAAAGAGTGGGAGCTGGACGAGCTGGGGATCCTCCACGCCAGAGAGGGGGAAACGGAGTTTGCTTACCCGCCGGACTGGTTCGAGTGGGAGCGCGCCCAGGTCCGGGCCCAGCTGGAGGCGGGAACGTACCGGTTTGAGGACGAGGTGGAGGTGTTCTCCCTGCCCAACGCCTGGCGGTTTCAGAAACTGGGGAAGGCGCGGCTGATCCACGACATGGAAGACGGCTTCGTGGTGGAAGGGGAGCACAACGGGACCCCCTACCGGATCCACCGGCCGCCGCTGGGGATGTACGGGCTGCATATCGAGTACGACTACTGCTATGTCCGGCCCGATGACTGCGTGGATATCTCCACCGGCAACGACAGCCTTTATTGTTATCCCACTAAGCAGAATGTGGTGACAAAGCTGAGCTTTGCCACCGAGGAGTTATATAAGATCAAGCGGGAGGAGAAAAAGCTCCGCACTGCCCCTGCAGGCCGCTGAGCAGAAAGGAGAGCCGGACCAATTCCGGCTCTCCTCCTTGTTTTTCTTATTCCGCCAGCGCCAGCACGGCCACCTGCCGTGGCGTGTCTCCGGTCAAGGTCAGGGTGTTAGAGGGATACTCCTTTACCAGCTCCCCGGGATACAGCCCGGTGAAGTCCTCCAGTGCAGAGAGTACATCGAAACCAACTTCCCCCTTCCGGTAGTGCATGGGGATCACGACCCGCGCGCCGATGGCGTCCGCCGCCGCCTTGGCCCCGGCGGCATCGATGGTGTAGAAGCCGCCCACCGGGATCAGCGCCGCATCGCAGCGGCCCAGCTCCGCCAGCTGCGCGGGGCTGAGCGGGTGGCCCAGATCCCCCAGGTGAGCCACGGTAAGCCCTTCGGCGGTGAAGGTACGGATCACATTGCCTCCCCGCAGGGCGCCGCCCTGGTCATCGTGGAAGGTCTGGATCTCCCTGACGGCAAAGGGATTTTCCTTACCGGAGGTCAGGCGGACTTTCTCGGTATAGCCGTGATCAAAATGGTCGTGACTGCAATAGACGGCGTCCGCCTCCGCCTCCACATCGGGCAGGCCCTGGACCTCATGGTAGGGGTCCAGCAGCGCCCGGAAGCCGCCGCTCTCCAGTATAAAGCACGAATGTCCCAACCAGGTGATGGTCATAGCAGAGATCCTCCTTATTGCATAAATCTCACTTCTCCGCCATCTTTACGGCGGTCTCCAGGGCGATCTTCATCATGGTGGTGAAGCTGGTCTGCCGCTGGTCGGCGTCCAGTGCCTCGCCGGTGACGATGCTGTCGGAGATAGAGCAGATGGCCAGGGCCCGCTTGCCCAGCTTGGCAGCGGTCATATACAGGGCGGCGGACTCCATCTCCACCGCCAGCACCCCCATCTCCGCCCATTTCAGCGTGGAATTGGATGCATCGTAGAAGACATCGGAGGAGAGCAGGCTGCCCACAGGCATCTCCACCCCGATCTCCCGGGCGGCGGCCACGGCGGTCTCCAGCAGCGTGAAGTCGGCGATGGGCGCGAACTGGCCGGGGAGGCCGTACTGGTGGGCAAAATTGGAATCGGTGCAGGACGCCTGCCCGGCCACCACGTCCCGGAGCTTCAGCTTCTTGCTGATGGCCCCGGCGGAACCGATGCGCAGGATGTTCTCTACGCCGTAGTCATGGAACAGCTCATAGGCGTAAATGCCCATGGAGGGCATCCCCATGCCGGAGGCCATGACGGAGACGGGCACGCCCTTATAGGTCCCGGTGTACCCCTGGACGCCCCGGACGTTGTTGACCAGTCTGGCATCATCCAGAAAGGTGTTGGCAATGAACTTGGACCGGAGGGGATCGCCGGGCATCAGGACGGTCTTGGCGAAATCACCGGGATTGGCTGAATTGTGGGGAGTAGGCATGTCGTTTTCCTTCTTTCTTCAAAAATATAGTGTCTTTTGCATCATCCGCTGACCAGTATAACACATATGCCGAAAAATGAAAAGACTTCTCGGGCAAAAAGCGGCGGCACGGCCCGTTCTTAGAACTGCATCTGCAGGGGATAGGCATAAACATCATAACCGGCAACGTCATCAAGGGTGATGTCCTCCGGGAGGGAAAAGGCGGACGCCTGGAACCCCACCTTCTCTCCGGCCGCCAGACCGTTGATGATGGTGGACATCTGCCCAATAGGCGTGCCCTCCCCGTTTTTCAGGATCACCACCACATAGGTCAGTTCGCTGTCCTCGCCGGTGTTGTTCTCCACGCGGCCCAGGGCTTTCAGGGAGCCGTACCTGTCGGAGGAGAGCTCCACATCCGTGGTGATGAACCGGATGTTTGCCACGGAGGCGGGAGCCGCGGAGGGCCGGGGGATCACCGTGGCCTTTCCGCTCACTTCATTGTCCAGAGTCGTCTCCTCGTACATGTAGGCCTTCTCGCCGGGGCTGATCACCTGGGGGTAGGCGGGGACCAGGGACTTGCTGGCGATCAGTTTTCCGTTCCCGTCCTCCAGATCGTAGCTGCCGGAGGACAGATACAGATCGGTATCCCCCGTGTTTTCGATCTCCGCAATCACCTGACACCATATGGTCCCGATGCTATCGGTAAATATCTCGGCATTGGTATATGTGACAGCATACCCTTCGCCGGAGGCTGCGGCCTCGTCCTGGGGCCGGTCTTCATCCCCGGTCTGGGACTCTTCACCGCCGGTTTGTTCCTCCCCGCAGCCGGCCTGTCCGTCCTCATCACCGGCCTTGTCCGGCTCCGCCGGGGCATCGGCCTGCTGCTCATCGGACCCGCCCAGTACCGGGACGGCATCGGGGTGGGCATACAGGAACCCGCCGCCGATAAACAGCGCAAAACTCAGCAGGTATACAAGCAGCGGGATGATCTTGGATCTGCCCATTGCGTGAAAAAGCAGCGTCAGAAGGATCGCGATCAGGCATCCCGCCAGCCCAACGCAGCCCAAAATAAAAAACAGGTTCATGTCTCTGTCTCCCTTCCGTCCCCGCCGCCGGACAGAAGCCAACGGCGTCTTGCAAATAACAGGATGGAAAAACAGTATCACGAATCAGGGGAAATTGCAAGAGCGGTCTTCCAAAATGAACTCTGCCGCGGCGCGGACCGGTACAATGACCTCCCCGGAAGTCTTCCCGGGGAGGCCCCCTCCGGACGGACGGCGGCAGGGCCGGAGACCGCATGGAGCTTCGGACGGCAATGATACGGTAATGGCGCGTGCAGGTCTATGTAGACCAGAATTTCCTTCTGTATTTTCTAAAAAAGGGCTTGTCAAAAGCGTTTTGGTATGCTATAAAGGAAAGAGCAAAATGCGAGGAACGGGAAAATAGCGGGTTTGCGAAGTCTAAGAGAGGGGCGGCCACCGGCTGAGAGCCGCCCCGGCGCGTGCCGCTTGGTTCGCCCGGGAGCGGCCCGCGAGAGCGGGACGGAAGCCCACCGTTACAGGGGTTTTCAAGTGCGCGCCATCGGGCGCGAATGCGGGTGGTACCGCGGAAGGTGAGGCCTTTCGTCCCCAAGTTGTGGGACGGAGGGCGTTTTTTATGGAAAGGATACGAAATGGAGGCAATCGCTGTTCGCGATTATCGCAAAGGAGATTGGCCCAGGCTCCAGACCATCCACGATACCGCCCGGCAGAACGAGCTGCGTCTGGCGGGACTGGAAAGCGCGTTTCTCCCCCTGGCAATTGTTGCGGAGAACGAGGGATTATTTGATTATACCTTGCGGGTAGCCTGCCTGGAGGGGACTGCTGCAGGATTTTCCGCTTTCGCTGAGAACGAGCTGGCCTGGCTGTATGTAGACCCGGCCCTGTCCCGCCGGGGCGTGGGGACCCGGCTTGTGCGGGATGCCCTAGAGCGCTTGGAGCATCCCGTTACCGTAGAGGTGCTGGCCGGCAATGATCCGGCCCGACGGCTCTATGAGCGCTGCGGCTTTCACCTGATCGAAACCGTTTCTGGCCGGATGCCGGGTAATGAAGCATTTCCAGTCACCTGCCATGTCCTCCGGCTGGACTAATCCTGAAAATCTCATCTATGCAAAGGAGTTACCGAATATGAAAGACCAACTAGCAAAGATCCGCGCCGAGGCGCTTGCCGCCTTCGAAGGCGCAAAGGACGCCAACCGGCTGGACGCCCTGCGGGTGAAGTACCTGGGCAAAAAGGGCGAGCTGACCGCTGTGCTGAAGATGATGGGCAAGCTCTCTCCCGAGGAGCGCCCTGTCATGGGCCAGCTGGCCAACGATGTCCGCGCCGCCCTGGAAAACGCCCTGACGGAGTGCTCCCAGAAGCTGGAAGCCGCCACCCTGGAGCTGCGGCTGAAGGCCGAGGCCGTGGATGTGACCATCCCCGGCGAGGCCGTGTCCCTGGGCCACCAGCACCCCATGAACATCGCCCTGGACGAGCTGAAGGACATCTTCATCGGCATGGGCTTCACCGTCCTGGACGGCCCGGAGATCGAGCTGGCCGTCTACAACTTCGACCGCCTCAACGCCGAGGAAGGCCACCCCTCCCGGGACTGGTCCGACACCTTCTATTTCGATGAGGACAGCCGGGTGATGCTCCGCTCCCAGACCAGCCCCATGCAGGTCCGGGCCATGGATTCCATGACCCTGCCCATCCGCATCGTGGCCCCCGGCCGGGTATACCGGAAGGACGAGGTGGACGCCACCCACTCCCCCATGTTCCACCAGGTGGAGGGCATGGTCATCGACAAGGGCGTGACGATGGCGGACCTTAAAGGCACCCTGAACACGGTGGCGGAGAAGCTGTTCGGCGAGGGCACCAAGACCCGTTTCCGTCCCCACCACTTCCCCTTCACCGAGCCCAGCTGCGAAATGGACATCCAGTGCCACAAGTGCAACGGCGCGGGCTGCCCCACCTGCAAGGGAGAGGGCTGGATCGAGCTGCTGGGCGCGGGCGTGATCCATCCCCGGGTGCTGGAGATGAGCGGCATCGACCCGGAGGTATACTCCGGCTGGGCTTTCGGCCTTGGACTGGAGCGGCTGGCCCTGCGCCGGTTCAGGATCGATGATCTGCGGCTGATCTTTGAGAACGATGTCCGCTTCCTGGAGCAGTTCTGACGCGGCTCCCCAAAACGCTGGCAGAGGACCGCACCGGTCCGGCTGTGGGATATATAAAAGATGATCCGATAAGGGACAGCCAGAAAGAAGGAGTTTCAACATGGCAGATTATGTATCGCTTTATACCTATCAAAACGATGTGTCCGTTTCCTTTGCGGTGGAGGATCCGAAGATCATGGCCCTGGGGGAAAAGCTGGAGGCCCTCTGCCCGGACGCCTATATGAACGGATACAACTGGGACGTTTTGTTCCGGTACTACCTGGAGGAATATGATCCCGATGTCCTGGAGGGCCTGGACCCGGACCCGGAGGCGGGTTCCTGCGTGGTCCACTGGCCCCTCTCGCCGGAGAACGAGGCCCGGGCAAGACGCTTTGAGGAGATCATCCGCTCCCTGATCGAGGGGGAGGAAACGCTCTGCCGCCTCGTTGAGGAGAACGGCGGGGAAATCGAGTGGGACTGACCACTTACTTCCATTTGAAAGAGGTGTTATATTATGAAACTATCCCGTAAATGGTTACAGGAATTTGTAGATATCGCCGCGGTCAGCGACCGGGACTTTGCCGAGGCCATGACCCTCTCCGGCTCCAAGGTGGAGACCACCGAGGACCTGGGCGCAGAGATCAAAAACGTAGTGGTGGGCCGCATTGAGAAGATGGAGCGCCATCCTGACAGCGACCACATGTGGGTCTGCCAGCTGGACGTGGGCAAAGAGGAGCCCGTCCAGATCGTTACCGGCGCGTGGAACATCCACGAGGGCGATCTGGTCCCCGTGGCGCTCCACAAGTCCACCCTCCCCGGCGGGAAGAAGATCGAGAAAGGCAAGCTGCGGGGCATCCTGTCCAACGGTATGCTCTGCTCTCTCAGCGAGCTGGGCCTGGACGAGCGGGACTTCCCCTACGCCGTGATTACCGCCGCCGCACTGTTAAACGACTACAAACCCATCGACCCGGAAAAACCCTCCATCCCGGCGGACATCCAGCCTGGACACAAGATTTTTGGCCCGGTGGTAGCCGCTCAGGTGCTGGAGTGCATGCCCCTGGGCGATGGCAGCTACCACACCTGCATGAATATAAAAGATGCCACGGTATGCCCCGACATCCGCTGTAACAACGTCCATGTGGGCGATATGGTAGCCTATAACACCAAGACTGACACCATCTGCACCCTGGCGGACCTCCACGCGGAGCAGCGGGAGTTCCCCCACTGCATCCCTGACGGCATCTTCGTCCTTCACGAGGACTGCAAACCCGGCGATGATATTAAGCCCGTCATCAATGCCGATGACCACGTAGTGGAGTTCGAGATCACCCCCAACCGTCCCGACTGCCTGTCCATCATCGGTCTGGCCCGGGAGGTCTCCGCCACTTTCGACAAGCCCTGCTACTTCCATCAGCCGGAGGTCAAGGGCGGCGGGGACGGCGATCTGGCGGAGCTGCTGGACGTGGAGACCCCGGACCCCGAGCTGTGCCCCCGGTACACCGCCCGCATGGTGCGTAATGTAAAGATCGCCCCCTCCCCCAAATGGATGCGGGAGCGCCTGCGGTCCATGGGCGTGCGGCCCATCAATAACATCGTGGACATCACCAACTACGTCATGCTGGAGTACGGCCAGCCCATGCACGCTTTCGACTACCGCTACGTGAAGGGCGGCAAGATCATCGTCCGCCGGGCCCAGGAAGGCGAGGAGCTGACCACCCTGGATGGCAATATCCGCAAGCTGACGGAGAACATGCTGGTCATCGCGGACGACACCCGCGCCGTAGGTCTGGCGGGCATCATGGGCGGCGAAAACAGCGAGATCGTGGATGACACCGTGGACGTGGTCTTTGAGTCCGCCAACTTTGATGGCACCTGCATCCGCAAGACCGCCCTGGCTCTGGGCATGCGGACCGAGGCGTCCGCCAAGTTCGAGAAGGGCCTCGACCCGCTGAATACCCTGCCCGCCGTCAACCGGGCCTGCGAGCTGGTGGAAATGCTGGGAGCCGGCGAGGTGCTGGACGGCGTTATTGACGTGCTCAACCATGTGCCTCAGCCCACAATTCTGAAGCTGGAGCCGGAGAAGATCAACGCTCTGCTGGGCACCGGCGTGGCGGAGAATGTGATGTATACCATCCTCCAGAAGCTGGGCTTTGAGACCACCATGGAGCGGGGCATGATCAAGGTCCCCTCCTGGCGGGGCGATGTGCAGCGCATGGCGGACCTGGCGGAGGAGGTGGCCCGGTTCTACGGCTACAACAACATTCCCGTCACCCTCCAGCGGGGCGAGACTACCCAGGGCGGCTACAGCCCCGTCCAGCAGGCGGAGCGGCGCATCGGCAGCCTCTGCCGCGCCTGCGGGTACAACGAGATCATCACCTACTCCTTCATTTCCCCTTCCTGCTATGACAAGATTGGCTGGGCTCCTGACGAACCCCTGCGCAATTCCTTCAAGATCCTGAACCCGCTTGGAGAGGACACCTCCATTATGCGCACCACCACACTGCCCTCCATGCTGGACATCCTCGCCCGGAACTACAGCTACCGCAACAAGAGCGCGCGGCTGTATGAGATCGGACGCATCTATCTCCCCGGCGGGCCGGATGGACTGGCCGATGAGCCGAAGATGCTGACCCTGGGCGCTTACGGCGAGGGCTATACCTTCTTTACCATGAAGGGCGCTGTGGAGGCCCTGCTGCGGGATCTGCGGATGGAGGACGTGACCTTTGCCGCCTGCCAGGACGATCCCTCCTACCATCCCGGCCGCTGCGCCGGTGTGTATGCGGGCGGGAAGCTGCTGGGCGTCATGGGACAGATCCATCCCGCCGTAGCGGCCAACTACGATGTAGACTGCGAGCTGTACTGCGCGGAGCTGAGCTTCGAGGCGCTGCTGGAGGCCCAGGGCCCCGGCGTAGAATACAGCCCCCTGCCCCGGTTCCCGGCGGTCAGCCGGGACATCGCGGTGGTGTGCAGGGATGAGGTCACCGTGGGCGCACTGGAGGCCTGCATCCGCAAGGCGGGCGGCAAGCTGCTGCGGGACATCGCGCTCTTCGACATCTATAAAGGCCAGGGCGTGGCCGAGGGGAGCAAGAGCGTGGCCTTCAGTCTGACCCTCCGCTCCGATGAGCGCAGCATCACCGCCGCCGAGGCCGATGAGGAGATCCAGGATGTTCTCACCGCCCTGGAGAAGGAGCTGGGCGCAACGCTGCGGTAAGTTTTTTACGGTCCCCTGCATCTGCGGCATAATGAACGGCCCTCCGGCTAACACCGGAGGGCCGTTTTTCTGTTATGAGCAGAGAGCCGGTAAACTGGAAGCTGCCGGGCTATTTTCGCAAGATCTCCGTATTCCGATATTGAATGGCCTCCGCCAGGTGGGCGGCGGAGATGCTGGCCTCTCCGTCCAGGTCGGCGATGGTCCGGGCTACCCGCAAGATCCTGTCGTGGCTCCTGGCCGTCAAGCCCATGCGGTCGAAGGCGGCTTTCAGGATGCGCTCCCCGGCGCCGTCCAGTTTGCAGTATTCTCCCACCATGGCAGGGACCATGTGGGCGTTGCAGCTGACGCCTGTTCCGGCAAAGCGTTCCGCCTGCCGGGAGCGGGCGGCGTTGACCCGGGACTTGACCACGGCGGAGCTCTCCGGAGCCTCCCGGCGGCGCATGGCCTCAAACTCCACTGATGGGACCTCTACATGCAGATCCATCCGGTCCAGCATAGGACCGGAGATTTTCGCTACATATTTCTCCACCATAGCATCAGTGCAGGTACACCGCCCCGATGGATGCCCCCGCCAGCCGCAGCGGCAGGGGTTCATGGCGCATACCAGCATGAACCGGCTGGGCAGGCAGATACTGCCTGCGGTGCGGGTGATGGTAACCTCGCCGTCCTCGATAGGCTGGCGGAGGACTTCCATGGCGTCCTTGCTGAACTCCGGCAGCTCATCCAGGAACAGCACCCCGTTGTGGGCCAGGGAAATCTCCCCCGGCCTGGGAAAAGCCCCGCCCCCCGCCAGGGCCACGGCGGAGACGGTATGGTGGGGGCTGCGGAAGGGGCGGCGCAGCAGAAGGGGATGTTTCCGGTCCATCATACCCGCCACGGACCAGATTTCCGTAGCCTCCAGGGCCTCCCGCCGGGTC
The DNA here is from genome assembly GCA_947177115.1 of uncultured Clostridia bacterium. Taxonomy (GTDB): domain Bacteria; phylum Bacillota; class Clostridia; order Oscillospirales; family Oscillospiraceae; genus Pelethomonas. Next base: position 23,194 of record CAMWTG010000001.1, on the reverse strand, counting down.
ATGTCCGGCAGGATGGAGGGCAGGCGGCGGGCCAGCATGGATTTGCCCGCGCCGGGCGAACCAATCAGCAAAATGTTGTGGCCTCCGGCGGCGGCGATCTCCAGAGCGCGTTTTACGTTTTCCTGGCCCATAACTTCGGAGAAGTCGGGGCCTTTCTCACTCCCCGCCTCCGGCGTCCAGGGAGCGGCAGGGGGGATTTTCTTCCGGCCCCGAAGATGGGACAGGAGTTCTTCCACATTTTCCACCGGGTAGACGGCAAGGCCCTCGGCCAGGGTGGCTTCGGCGGCGTTCTCCGCCGGGACGTAGAGTTCCTCTACGCCCGTCCGGGCGGCGGCCATGGCCATGGGGAGGATGCCGGTGATGGGGCGGAGAGCTCCCGTCAGGGATAATTCTCCCAGAAAGGCGGTTTGCTCCGGCGGCGGGTCGATATCGCCCTGAGCGGCCAGGATGCCCAAAAGGATTGGCAGGTCGTAGACGGTGCCCTCCTTCCGCAGGGCGGCAGGGGCCAGGTTGATGGTGATGCGGGAGACGGGGAATTTGGCCCCGCAGCCTTTTATCGCGGCACGGACTCTTTCTCTTGATTCCTTGACGGCGGCATCGGGGAGGCCCACCACATCGAAGGCGGGGAGGCCCCCCGAGAGGGCGCACTCCACGGATACTTCATAGCCTTTGATCCCTTGGAGGCCAAGGGATCGGATCGTTACAACCATTAATCGTTCCTTTCTTCTGCGGCCCTGCGGGCCGCTCCAAATGATTTCTATTCGATAGCCCGGGACCTGCGCGGCCCCGGACTCCGCGCCTACTTTTCGCGCCCGCGAAAAGTAGGCAAAAGCGGGCTTAAACCTACGGTTTAAGAATCCCTCGGGGCGTCACGCGGAGCGTGACACCTTATTACGGAGGAATTTGTTTTTTACGCTGATCCTGTGGTCTGTCTGGTCTAAACCGGACTTTTGGTGTAATTTCTGCTGCTTTGCGTCTGTTTGAGGATGTAAACGGCAGACCCTACCGTTATACACGCTGGATCTCCCGGGGTGGACGATCGATGATTTCCCTGTCTATCCACAATCGGAAACCTGCATCCCGTAGGGCGCAACGACCCCGGTGCGCCTCTCGCAGGCACTTCTGCTACTCACCCCCGTAGGGGCCGATGTCCTCATCGGCCCGTTTTGACGATACCCTGCCAATTGACGGCGGGCCGATGGGGACATCGGCCCCTACGGGAATATTCTTCATTTCAGCACCCCGGGAGCTCCTCTCGCGTGATATGGTAGGGACTCCCGGCAATATTCTAAAATAGACGCAGCACAGCCGAAATTACACCCGCAGCCCGGTTCAGACCGGACAGACTCCAGGATCCGCGCAAAAACACAACGACACATTTAGGGATTCTCAAGGGGCTAGGGCCCCTTGAGCACGCTTTTGCTTCTTTTCGCGTGCGCGAAAAGAAGGCCCCCGCGCCAACGAGACGCGAATCTAAGATAAGATCAGCAGCAGGCGCCGCCCCGCAGGGGCGGCAAACGAACATTTTTCTAAATTATACCATAGGAATCCCCCTCCACCAATTTGCAAAAATTGCCAAAAAAGAAGAAAGAAATTTTACCATTCCGGAGAAAAAGAAAAATTTCCGGAAATGGAGCGAACATAACATTTACACAGAGAAGAAAAAGTGGTATAGTAAATGCTGTATGAGTACCTTGCTGTGTATTCACACCATAGCAGTATCAAATATTCAGGAGGAGCAAAAAACTATGGCTAGAAAGTTCAAGTCCATGGACGGCAACAACGCGGCGGCGCATGTCTCCTATGCGTTTTCCGAGGTTGCGGCGATCTACCCGATCACCCCGTCCAGCCCCATGGCCGACCTGGTTGACCAGTGGTCCGCCAACGGCCTGAAGAACATCTTCGGCACCCAGGTCAAGGTGGTCGAGATGCAGTCCGAGGCCGGCGCCGCCGGCGCCGTCCACGGCTCCCTGGGCGCGGGCGCCCTCACCAGCACCTACACCGCCTCTCAGGGCCTGCTGCTGATGATCCCCAATATGTACAAGATCGCAGCCGAGCAGCTGCCCACCGTATTCCACGTCTCCGCCCGTACCGTGTCCACCCACGCCCTGAACATCTTCGGCGATCACTCCGACGTCATGGCCTGCCGCCAGACCGGCTTCGCCATGCTGGCCGAGGGCAACGTGCAGGAGGTCATGGACCTGTCCCCCGTGGCCCATCTGGCCGCTATCTCCGGCAAGGTGCCCTTCATCAACTTCTTCGATGGTTTCCGCACCTCCCACGAGATCCAGAAGGTGGCCGTGTGGGATTACGAGGATCTGAAGGACATGTGCGACATGGAGGCTGTCGAGGCCTTCCGCAAGCACGCCCTCAATCCCGAGCATCCCGCCACCCGCGGCTCCCACGAGAACGGCGACATCTTCTTCCAGCACCGTGAGGCCTGCAACAAGTACTACGATGAGCTGCCCGCAGTGGTCGAGAAGTACATGGGCAAGATCAATGAGAAGCTGGGCACCGATTACAAGCTGTTCAACTACTACGGCGCTCCCGATGCCGACCGCGTCATCATCGCCATGGGTTCCATCTGCGATGTGGCCGAGGAAGTCATCGACTACATGAACGCCCACGGCGAGAAGGTGGGTCTGGTGAAGGTCCGCCTGTACCGCCCCTTCGCCGCCGACAAGCTCATCGAGGCCATTCCCGCCACCGCCAAGAAGATTGCCGTCCTGGACCGCACCAAGGAACCCGGCGCTCTGGGCGAGCCCCTGTATCTGGATGTGGTTTCCGCTCTGGCCAACGCCGGCAAGAACGATGTGAAGGTCATCGGCGGCCGTTACGGCCTGGGCTCCAAGGATACGCCTCCCGCCAGCGTGTTCGCTGTCTACAAGGAGCTGAACGCCGCTGAGCCCCGCCGTCAGTTCACCATCGGCATCGTGGACGATGTTACCAATCTGTCCCTGCCCGAGGAGCCCGCTCCCAACACCGCTGCGGAAGGCACCATCGAGTGCAAGTTCTGGGGTCTGGGCGGCGATGGCACCGTGGGCGCCAACAAGAACTCCATCAAGATCATCGGCGACCACACCGACAAGTACATTCAGGCGTACTTCCAGTACGACTCCAAGAAGACCGGCGGCGTGACCATCAGCCACCTGCGCTTCGGCGACAAGCCCATCAAGTCCCCCTACTACATCAACAAGGCCGACTTCGTGGCCTGCCATGTACCCGCTTACATTGTCAAGGGCTTCCCCATGGTCCGCGATGTCAAGCCCGGCGGCACCTTCCTCATCAACTGCCAGTGGAGCTTTGAGGAGCTGGATAAGCACCTGCCCGCTGTTGCCAAGCGCTACATCGCCCAGAACAACATCAATGTCTACACCATCAACGCCATCGACCTGGCCGCTGAGGTGGGCATGGGCAAGCGCACCAACACCATCCTCCAGTCCGCGTTCTTCGCTCTGGCCAAGGTCCTGCCCGAGGCGGAAGCCATCCAGTACATGAAGGACGCCGCCACCAAGTCCTACTCCAAGAAGGGCATGGACGTGGTGGAGAAGAACCACAATGCCATCGACAAGGGTGCTACCGCCTTCACCAAGATCGACATCCCCGCCGAGTGGGCCAACGCCGCCGATGAGAAGGTCGAGCACAACCTGGAGGGCAAGGGCGAGCTGGTCACCATGGTCAAGGACATCCTCAACCCCGTGGGCAAGATGGACGGCGACAGCCTGCCTGTTTCCGTGTTCATGCCCCATGTGGACGGCCAGTTCGAGCTGGGCGCCGCCGCCTATGAAAAGCGCGGCGTTGCCGTCAGCGTCCCCGTGTGGGATCCCGACAAGTGCATCCAGTGCAACACCTGCGCCTATGTCTGCCCCCACGCCACCATCCGTACCTTCGCCCTCACCGAGGACGAGGTCAAGAACGCCCCCGAGGGCCTCAAGACTGCCGCCATCAAGGCCGGTAAGGGCAAGGGCGTTTACACCTACGCCATCGGCGTGAGCCCCCTGGACTGCATGGGCTGCGGCGTCTGCGTCGAGGCCTGCCTTGCCGGGGCTAAGGATCCCGAGAAGCGCGCCATCAAGATGGTGCCCCAGGAGAGCCAGGCCGAGCAGGCCAAGGTCTGGGATTACCTGGTGAAGACCGCTCCCAAGGCCGACATGCAGGACAACACCGTCAAGGGCAGCCAGTTCAAGCAGCCCTACCTGGAGTTCTCCGGCTCCTGCGCTGGCTGCGCCGAGACCAGCTATGCCCGTCTCGTCACCCAGCTCTTCGGCGACCGGATGTATATCTCCAACGCCACCGGCTGCTCCTCCATCTGGGGCGGACCGGCCGCTACCTCCCCCTACTGCACCAACGCCGAGGGCAAGGGCCCCGCATGGTGCAACTCCCTGTTCGAGGACAACGCCGAGCACGGCCTGGGCATGTACATCGGCCAGAAGGCCATCCGCAACGCTCTGGCTGAGGAGACCAAGCAGCTCATTGCCATTGAGTGGGCCTATGCGCCTCTGAAGGAAGCCGCTCAGAAGTGGCTGGATACCATGGAGGACGGCGAGGCCAACCAGGCCGCCGCCAAGGAGTATATCGCCCTGCTGGAGGAGAGCCTGATGACGCTGGACGAGAACGAGGCGTTCATCTCCAGCCCCAAGGGTGCGGAAGTCTTCGGCGACAAGCGCGATGCCATGCTGGCCCATGTGAAGGAGCTGAAGGCCAAGGGCGAGAAGTACTGCGACTGCGACGCCTGCAAGCTGGCCAAGTCCATCCTGGACAAGAAGGAATACCTGAACAAGAAGTCCGTGTGGATCTTCGGCGGCGATGGCTGGGCCTACGATATCGGCTACGGCGGACTGGACCACATCCTGGCCTCCGGCGAGGATGTCAACGTGTTCGTCTTCGACACCGAGGTGTACTCCAACACCGGCGGTCAGGCCTCCAAGGCCTCCAACATTGGCCAGGTGGCTCAGTTCGCCGCCGCCGGTAAGGAGATGAAGAAGAAGAGCCTCAGCGAGATCGCCATGCAGTACGGCTATGTATACGTGGCCCAGGTGGCTATGGGCGCCAACACCGCCCAGACCCTCAAGGCCATTGCCGAGGCCGAGGCCTATCATGGCCCGTCCCTCATCATCGGCTACGCTCCCTGCGAGATGCACTCCATCAAGGGCGGCATGATGAACTGCCAGAAGGAAATGAAGAAGGCCGTTGACTGCGGCTACTGGAACCTGTTCCGCTTCAATCCCGCTCTGGCCGCTGAGGGCAAGAACCCCTTCACCCTGGACAGCAAGGCTCCCGCCGGCGGTTACCAGGAGTTCCTGCTCAACGAGGCCCGCTATGCCCGGCTGACCCGCGAGTTCCCCGAGCGCGCCGAGGTGCTGTTCGCCCGGAACGAAGAGGCCGCCAAGGAGCGTTATGCGCACCTGATGAAGCTGATCGACCTGTACAAGGCTGACTGATCTTTCATACGTGCATCACGAGCCGTTCCGGTAAAATAGCATAACAAACAAATCCCCCCTGATGCAGGAAAATGAAAGTACTGCATCAGGGGGGATCTGCATATGGCAGGAAATATCTATATACAACACGGCAGCATTGTGTATATTCATAAAAGCTTGCAAAAAATCATCCGTCAAAACATGCAAAATACAGCGGCATTTCTATTCCTGTTTTGGCAATTCAGCGGATTTTTACATTTTCGTCTTGATATTTATACATTTTTGGCGAAAATCTATTGACAATTCCCGGAAATCGTAGTATGCTCCCTATCACCCCGCAAAGATCGAAGAAAAGAGACCGGATGAATTGTTATTGATAGAAGAAAAGGAGTAATCAAGATGAAAAAGTTTGTATCACTGGTTCTGGCTCTGACCATGGTCCTGAGCCTGGCCGCCTGCGGCAGCAAGGCCGGCGGCGATCTGAACACCGTAGAGGCCGGCAAGCTCCACATGTCCACCAACGCGGCCTTCCCGCCCTATGAGATGATGACCGATGACGGCGGCTTCGAGGGCATTGATGTGGAGGTGGCCGAGGCCATCGCCAAGAAGCTGGGCCTGGAGCTGGTGGTAGACGATATGGGCTTTGACGCCGCCCTCACCGCCGTACAGACCGGCCAGAGCGACATCGCCATGGCGGGCATCACCGTCACCGAAGACCGGCTGGAGGTCATGGACTTCTCCGACAGCTACGCCACCGGCATCCAGGTTATCATTGTTAAAAAGGACTCCCCCGCCGTCCAGAGCATTGATGATCTGGACAGCGCCGCCCTGATCGGCACCCAGAAGGCCACTACCGGCTACATCTACTGCTCCGACACCCCGGAGAACGGCGGCTACGGCGAGGACCACGTCATTGCCTTTGATACCGGCGCTCTGGCCGTCATGGCCCTGGTCAACGGCCAGGTGGACTGCGTGGTCATTGACAACGAACCCGCCAAGGCTTTCGTGGCCGAGAATCCCGGCCTGGAGATCCTGGACACCGAGTTCGCCGTGGAGGACTACGCCATTGGCTTCGCCAAGGGCAATGATACCCTGAAGGACGCCGTGAACAGCGCCATGGCTGAGCTGAAAGCGGACGGCACCTTCCAGAGGATCGTGGACAAGTATATCACCGCCGAGTGAGTTGAGATCTGAGAAGGGCGGCCAGGAGGCCGTCCTTTCTCTCTATAGAAAGAAAGGAGTCCCTTATGGCATTGATTGACTGGCTCGGCGATCTGGTCCCCCGGCTGCACCGCGCCTTCATTGAGGGCAGCCGCTGGAAGCTCTACCTCCAGGGGCTGGGCACCACCTTGGAAATGACGGTGATCGCCCTGATCTTCGGCGTGCTCCTGGGCCTGATAGTAGCAGTGGTCCGCACTGCCCACGACCAGCAGCGTCCGGGACGCCGCAATCCCCTGCTGGGCTTTTTCAACGCCCTGTGCAACCTCTATACCACCGTCATCCGGGGCACGCCCATGATGGTGCAGCTGCTCATCTGGAGCTTCGTCATCTTCAAGACCAGCCGGAATAAGGTCCTGGTAGGCATCATCGGCCTGGGCATCAACTCCGGCGCTTACGTGGCGGAGATCATCCGGGGCGGGCTCATGAGCGTGGACGCCGGTCAGAGCGAGGCGGGACGCTCTCTGGGTCTCAATTACTTCGACACCATGCGTTTTATTGTCATCCCCCAGGCGTTCAAGAACATCCTACCTTCCCTGGGCAATGAGTTCATCACCCTCTTCAAGGACACCTCCCTGGTCCAGGCCATTGGCGCCGCCGAGCTGACCTACTACGCCTTCACCATTGGCGGCAGGACCTTTGACTACATGCCGCCCCTCATCGGCATCGCGCTGATGTATCTGGTGGTGGTGATCATCTTCACCTGGCTCCAGAGCAAGCTGGAAAGGAGGCTGCGGCAGAGTGATAGACGTTAAGAATTTATCGAAGTCCTTCGGGGACCATCAGGTGCTCAGCGGCATCGACCAGCATATCTCCCCTGGGGAGAAAGTGGTCATTATCGGGCCCTCCGGGTCCGGGAAATCCACCTTCCTGCGGTGCCTCAACCTGCTGGAGACGCCCACCGGAGGGACCATCACCTTCCAGGGGCAGGAGATCACCGGCCCCAAGGTGGAGATCGACAAGATCCGCCAGCAGATGGGCATGGTGTTCCAGCATTTCAATCTGTTCCCCAATATGACCATCCGGAAAAACATCACTCTGGCCCCGGTGCGTACGGGCCTGATGAAGCAGGCTGAGGCTGACGAAGCCGCCATTGCCCTTCTACGCCGGGTAGGGCTGGAGGAGAAAGCGGACGCCTATCCCAACCAGCTCTCCGGCGGACAGAAGCAGCGGGTAGCCATCGTCCGGGCCCTGGCTATGCGGCCTAAAGTGATGCTCTTTGACGAACCCACCTCCGCCCTTGACCCGGAGATGGTGGGGGAGGTGCTGGAGGTCATGAAGGACCTAGCACGGGAAGGCATGACCATGGTGGTTGTCACCCACGAGATGGGCTTCGCCCGGGAGGTAGGCAGCCGGGTGCTCTTTATGGACGGCGGCGTGATCGTGGAGGAGAACGAGCCCGCGGAGCTGTTCGGCCACCCCAAAAGCGAGAGATTGCAGTCCTTCCTGGCAAAGGTCCTGTAAGCTCTGACCGTTATTCTAAAACGGCGGTTGATTATCCAACCGCTTTGCTGACCGCTGGAAAACGCACGGTCTCGCAGCGCGCTCCGCGCTTTTTGCTGGCTGCAATATAAAATACGCTCCCTTTCATGACTTGCGTCAACCGAAAGGGAGCGTATTTTTCAAAACGGATCAATCTGCGGAAAAAGCCGCAGGTTTTACTCAATCAGGCTCAATTACTTGTGGTCCACACTGTACATGTGCTTGATGAGCTCCAGCACCTTGTTGGAGTAGCCGATCTCGTTGTCGTACCAGGAGACGACCTTCACGAAGGTGTCGGTCAGGGCGATGCCGGCCTCGGCGTCGAAGATGGAGGTGCGGGGATCGCCCAGGAAGTCGCTGGACACCACGTCCTCATCGGTGTAGCCCAGGATGCCCTTCAGCTCGCCCTCGGAGGCCTCCTTCATGGCGGCGCAGATCTCCTCATACTTGGCGGGCTTGGCCAGATTGACGGTCAGGTCCACAACGGACACGTCCAGAGTGGGAACGCGCATGGACATGCCGGTCAGCTTGCCGTTCAGCTCGGGAATGACCTTGCCCACGGCCTTGGCAGCGCCGGTGGAGGAGGGGATGATGTTGCCGGCAGCGGCACGGCCGCCGCGCCAATCCTTCAGGGAAGGACCGTCAACGGTCTTCTGAGTGGCGGTGGTGGAGTGAACGGTGGTCATCAGACCATCGGTGATGCCCCACTTGTCGTTGAGGACCTTGGCAATGGGAGCCAGGCAGTTGGTGGTGCAGGAGGCGTTGGACACGAAGTTCATGTCGGTGGTGTACTTGTCGAGGTTCACGCCGCACACGAACATGGGGGTGCTGTCCTTGGAAGGAGCGGACATAACGACCTTCTTGGCGCCCGCGTCCAGATGGGCCTGGGCCTTCTCCTGGGTCAGGAACAGACCGGTGGACTCCACCACGTACTCAGCCTCCAGCTTGCCCCAGGGGATGTCGGCGGGATTGCGCTCGGCAAAGATGGGGATCGCCTTACCGTTGACAATGATAGAATTCTCGGTGGACTCCACAGTGCCGGCGAACTGACCATGCATGGTATCATACTTCAGCATATAGGCCAGATAATCGGCGGGGCACAGATCGTTGATGCCCACGATCTCGATCTCAGGGTGATTGACGCTGGCCCGGAAGACCATACGGCCGATGCGGCCAAAACCATTGATACCGACTTTGATGCTCATAAGAAAAAACTCCTCTCAAAATTTTGTTGGAATTCCGTTAAATAGATCATATGGTATTCTGGGAGTATTATACACCGGAGGTTTTCAAAAGAAAAGTGTTTTTTGTGGAATTTTTGACAGAGTTAAAATTTTCTTGTAATTTCGACAAAATTTTGGTATGATACTCCTGCGATTCTTGGAATTTTGATATGCCCCCGCTTCGCGAACGGCAGTTTGGGGAAATTTACCGTGTGATTTTTCCTCCGGACGCGCACACTAAAGCTTATAATCATGACCCCGCAGGGAGGTAACCCATGTCAGAAGAACTTTTTCATCAGGACGAACCGCTCAGCGAGGTGCTTCAGCAGGTGTCCAGCCAGCTGCGCCTCTCCCTGGGAAACATTCATAACGCCCTCAGCCGCCTGGCCCCGCCGGATCTGCGGGACGAACAGAAGGGGATCGACCTGGACGCGGCGGTACTGTGCCAGAGCTATTACCGCATCCTCCGCCTGACCAACAACCTGTCCGATGCCTCCGAGCCGGAGAGGCCCGAGGGGCAGGGGCTGTCCAATGATGACATCGTGGGCGTGTGCCGGTCGGTGATGGACCGGGCGGCGGTCCCCGCCGAGCTGCTGGGCATCCGCCTGGAGTTCCGCAGCGCCAAAGCCAGCCAAATCATCGCCATGGACAGCGAGCGCATCGAGCGGCTGCTGCTGAACCTGCTGTCCAATGCGTTCAAATTCATAGGAAACGGAGAAAAGCGGGTGACTCTGGAGGTCCGGCCGGAGCCGGACTATGTCTATCTTACCCTTTCCGACACCGGCCGGGGCATCCCTGCCGGCCAGCTGGATACGGTCTTTGACCGCTGCCGCCAGAGCAGGCGGCTGGACCCGCCCCCCCACGGCCTGGGGCTGGGCCTGCCGATTTGCCGGCGGATTGCCCGGGAGCATGGCGGCAGCCTGATCTTGACCTCCCAGGAGGGGAAGGGCGCCGCAGTGACCGTATCCCTGCCCAACCGCCGGGTCCCCCAGATGCTGAAAAGCCCCATGCTGATGGATCTGACCGGCGGTTTCAACCAGACTCTGGTGGAATTGTCCGATGCCCTGCCCAAGCAGGCGTTTACCCAGAAGTATCTGGACTGAGACAGGAGACGGCCATGGAAAACAGAAAGGTTCTTGTGGGCATGAGCGGCGGCGTGGACAGCGCCGCCGCCGCCCTGCTGCTGCGGGAGGCGGGCTGGGAGCCCGTTGGCTGCACCCTGCGGCTGTATGACAATGAGGACATCGGAGAGCCCCAGGAAGGGACCTGCTGCTCCCTGGAGGCGGTGGAGGACGCCCGGAACGCCGCCAGAAGGCTGGGGATCGACCACCATACCTTTAATTTCACCCGCCAGTTCCGCCGCTGCGTGCTGGACGATTTCGTCTCCGCCTATCGGGAGGGGCGCACTCCCAATCCCTGCGTCCAATGCAACCGGACCGTTAAGTTCGATGCCCTGCTGCGCCGCGGAGAGGAACTGGACATTGGCCACATTGCTACGGGACATTACGCCCGTACAGACTATGATGAGGCATCAGGCCGCTGGCGTCTGCTGCGGGGGATGGACCGGCGGAAGGACCAGAGCTATTTTCTGTACCCCCTGTCCCAAAAGGTCCTGAGCCGCCTGCTGCTGCCGGTTGGGGAGTATGACAAGCCCTCTATCCGCGCCATAGCCGCCGCCGCGGGCTTTGCCAGCGCAGGCCGGCCGGACAGCCAGGATATCTGTTTTGTCCCCGATGGGGACTACACCGGCTTTTTGCGGCGGTACGGCGGCGTGGAGCTCGTCCCCGGCGACTTTGTGGACGAGGAGGGCCGGACGCTGGGCCGCCACAGGGGCCTGCCCTGCTACACCACCGGCCAGCGGCGGGGCCTAGGCGTCAGCGCGGACCGGCCTTTATATGTACTGCGGAAGGATGAATCCCGCAATCAGATCGTTTTAGGGGACGAGGCCCGGCTCTACAGCCGGACCATATGGGCGGAGGATTTCAACTGGGTGTCCTTGCCGCCCCAGGACGGGCCGCTGCCCATCTCCGCGAAAACCCGCTACAGCCAGACCGAAGCCTCGGGCACGCTGTACCCGGAGGCGGACGGTATGGTGCGGGTGGAGTTTGACGCTCCCCAGCGGGCCGTAACGGCGGGGCAGTCTCTGGTGTGCTATCAGGGGGAACTGGTAACCGGCGGTGGGATCATCACCCGGGCGGAGGAATAGTACACCCCCCGGCGGGAGCGGTCACCGCTCGCTGGCCGTCCACTCCTCCTGATAGATCAGATCGTCCACATCGCCGCGGGTAAATTCAGGCTCCATTGATACGCCTCCTTTGCAAGACAGGATTTTCCCAGTATATGCGCCGGAGGGAGCGGAATTGCATAAAATTTGGAGGCAGCGAAAAAAGTTTTCCCTCTGCCGGGGAAACAGTCTTGACGGACGGCGAAACATGTGGTATTCTAAATCTGCTGCGGTATGGTGTGTCCGTTGACGCGCTGGAATAGCTCAGTTGGTAGAGCAGCTGATTCGTAATCAGCAGGTCGTCAGTTCGAGTCTGATTTCCAGCTCCAAGATCCCCGGAAAACTTCGAGTTTTCCGGGGATTTTGTTGTTTTGTCTGCCTATTTATCAAGCGTGGGATTTATCTGACCCATTGCTGACCCATACGGGGATAGGATGGGATAGGACATCTACAGATTCTGCGCCATGTAGCTGCCCATCCTGCTGGCGGCTTCCTCCTGCATCCGGGCGGTGGCGTGGGCGTAAGTGGTCAATGTGAAGCCTGCGGAGTAGTAGCCCAGCATACTGGAGACTGTTTTCACATCTATACTGGTTTGGAGGGCGGTGGTGGCGAAGGTGTGTCTCAACGCATGGAAGGGGATGTGCTCCAGTCCGGCATCCTGCAGGATCTTCTTGTGGAGATTTACTGTCATCGCCAATGGTCCGAGTGGCGATATAGGATTTACCGAAAAATTCAGTGATATCAACGGTTTGCGGGCAGTCAAGCAGCAGTATTTACACCAAAAACTGAATTTTGAGAATGTTCCAACGATAGAGTGCTTTTTCTCATATTCCAGAGCGGGGGCAGTTAACCTGCATCATTGACAAAAAAGATGGAAATTCATTGGACAGCAGTTTTCTCCATCCTGACAAGGATTCATTCCAGTTTTACCTTCCATTCCTAAAAAGTCTGTGCCCATAGTTTTCTTCCTGAGGCGATTCCAATTTGACATTTGCTATAATACCAAAATTTTGCATCGTTTTAGTTGAAATTTGTTGAAATTGGGTATATACTAATCAACAAGTTCCATGGCTTGTTTAAATGTCAACAAGCTCAATCCGCAGTCCTTCTTCCTCAACATTTCGATGTTTTGACTGGAAATATACATGATATTTTTGCATCAAACTGCGTCATTCGGCAAAAAAATCTCTCAGTTGAGCATATTGCTAAGATTCAAACAGGTCCAAATCCTCCTTGCACTCCATTGCTTATCCTGCACTTGATTGGGGATGTTTGTATGAGTTATTGTGAAATACTTAGCTTGATCCAGCGGTTGCGGTATGACCGTTTTACAGATCTCCAGGAAGCGATTTTTTCCCGCGAAGAAGCATATCTCCAAAAAAATCTTTGGATTTGCGGCGACACATCGTCCGGAAAGACCCTAGTCCCGTTGTTGTTGTTCGCGTGGGAGCAGAACAGGTCGAATTATTCAAAGCGTATGCTGTATTTGGTGCCGTACCGGGCCCTTGCCGCACAGAAAGGGAGGGAGTTGCAGCATGACCTGAATATCATGATAGACAGTTCACAGCGTATTGCGGTTTCCACAGGTGAATACAGGGAAAATGATGCCAGCGTCATCCGAGGTGGGTTTGATGCGGTAATAATGATTTATGAAAAGGCATATTTATTTGATGGCAGTGACACGTTTTTGAAGTACTTCGACTATATTGTTTTTGATGAAGTTGGGCTGGTAAACAGCAATGAGCGCGGGATAAAAATCGATCTGCTTCTGATTTCGGCACTCTCTGCAAAAAAACGAGTCATCGTCCTCTCCACTCCATATTATGACTGGCAGAACTATGTCCAGCAGTTTGGTTTTACATATGTCGAACACAAAAAACGTCCTGTACCTCTGAGTACGTTGCCCATAGCACGGGCCAAAAATAAATCCTATTTATACCAAGAAGATGGTAATATATTTTGGTATCATGATGTATTCCCTAAAATCTGCAGTGCGCATTTGGAAGGGAAAGCACGTCTTTTCATCTGCGATTTTGGCGGAGAGGCTCCGGATCAGATTGCCGGAGCTTTATTGGAGAATCCAGAATTTTCTGGGCATTTTCCTCCCATTTCCCTTGAACAGTTTATGATTCGGGCTGGCATCGGACACGATTCGCAACTGCACCGGGCCCTTACTCCAGCCATTAGTCGCTTTCTCTGCAGGGGAATTGGCATCCTAGACCCCTGTCTACCGACCATTGTGCGGGAATTTGTGCTGAATGAGCTGAGCAAGCCGGAAGGGCAGCTGAAAGCAGTTGTCTGTACGCACGATTTCTTCTATTATGCCAGAGATGACGCGTACACCGCACTTGCGTTGGGGGTGCGGAGAAATCAGATAATTGCTGAAATCTGTGCGATACATTTGAAGTCCAGTCAGAAAATTCTGATTTTTATTAATAATCGGACGGAAGTCCATGAAATCGCCGCTAATTTGTGTGATTCTTTGTATAACTCCGGGCTTCTTAAGATTCCGCCTGCGCCCTCGGCGGGCCGGACATATATGGATATGCTATTAGAACAGATGAATTTGGTCGGAATGGCGGATGAATTATATGGGGTGCTCAGTGAAGACACCTGTAGGGCCATTTTAAGCGGAATCGGAATACACAGCGCATCCCTGCCCCAGGAGTTTCGAGAATATGTGGAGGAAGAATTACTGTATCAGGAGGATGGGCAGTTCAAGGTGGTCGTCTGCACAGAAACGCTGGCGTTCGGGATCAATAGTAGCGTTGACGTGGTTGTTATTGCGGATATGATGAACGGCGGTAGCTATATGACGATGAATGAATATAATAACTGCGCTGGACGGGCAGGTAGGCTACGGCCAAACAGTGTTAGTGGGGAGCAGAGAGGATATATTTATCCGATTATGAATACAAACCATCTTAAGGAATGGAGGAAGATTTCCAATCGTAGGGAAATTCCATTGGCGCAAAGTCAACTTCGCCAAATTGATGTTGACCAATGTGGACTGTATTTTCTGAATATGTTCAGCACGGGAGCAAAGAAAACACGTGAAATGCTGGAGCAGGAAGTGAAGGCGATGCCGGCGTTGATTTTTTCCGGCGGAGCTTGGAGCTTGGAACATTTGGACGAAATGCTAAATCAGCTGATGAAGCGTAATCTTTTACGGCAAGAGTGTGACCTGTTTCTTTCTGACCAGCCAATCTACCGGTTGGACACGGCGGGCGAGGTAGTCAAAGGCTATGGAGAATCCTTACAGACATATGACTTGGTTCAAGTGAGTCTGGATTCCAGCGTCAACTCCGGGCGCATTTATCTGTTTGATTTGATTTATCACCTTTGTCGGCTGAGTAAAATCGCAGAAATTATTAACACTATATTTGACGGCTCCCAGTACTGTGTGGCATCAAAATCAACGTTCTGGGATTGGACCTCGAACGAAAACGAACTGTTTGGCTCGGGGCTTTTAAGCAATGGACTTTTGTCTGATTCGTTGTATTGTAAATTGAACTCTAGTTGGGATGTACACAATAAGATAATGCGGCGAGGGGTTACAACGGCAGCTGTGTCCATCTGCTTCTCATCCGGAATTCCGATTCGAACGCTCTATAACGCGTTTAAAATTCCTTATGGACTGCTCAAAAAGCTATGTGAACAGCTCAGTTACTATTTGGGGGTGGTCTCAGCCATCGCATATACGAACGTGAATACGATGGGGTTCTGCGTCACGTTGACGCACTGGTCAAAGAGCTTTTTTTACGGAGTTCCAGCGGATGTTCTCCAACTGCTGGAGCTAGAGGCGGCTCCGGCGGGTACCCGCCACATCTTGGCAGCATTAGTTCCATTTTCCCAATTTGTCCGAAGTCATGAACCGCCCCTTACCAAGCGTGAGCGACGTGAGTTGTGGGCCATTTTACAAGAGCTTCCCGTACTTCCGGCGCATTGGAAAAGTAAAATTGACAAAATGGCGAAGCCCTTTCTCCACAATATGCAAAAAGGAAATGAGGAATCCACATGATTACTGAGTTCGAAGCGTTAGTGACCGCACACCAGCTTCCGCGTGAAACTCTGCAGCGGGTTGAGCAGCGTCTTTCAAATAACGGAACACGAAAATTTGAACTGACTGCGCTGCAGAAAGAAGTGCTGAACGACCCAAACTTTTGGTCCGATACCACCTCCAATATCGTGATCCAGGGTGCCACCTCTTCCGGTAAGACCCTACTATCGGAAATTGCCGCCATCTCGTGCCTTTCCCACAATCAGGGCCATCGCAGTCAAGTGATTGTCTTGGTTCCCCTCAAGGCAATGGTCCATGAGCGCTGGAAGGTGTTCAGCGGGGATTTGGACGAAAAGCGGGTCTTCGCCGCATCGGCGGACTATCAAGACCATGATGGCGATCTGGTGCAGGGAGAATATGACGTTGCAATCATCGTGTATGAGAAGTTTTTTGCACTAATTGCCCAGTATGGAAGCCGCCTATTGGACAAGTGTGGACTATTGATTGTGGACGAAATCCAGATGCTTTCCACCAACGGTCGCGGCCCCAAGCTTGAATTCTCGCTTCAACGTGTGCTGGAGTGGTATCAGGACATCCGCATTATGGGGCTGACAACCAATCATACGAAGGTCAACAGTCTCAGAAAATGGATGAACGTCAGTTATGTTTTGGGCAATTCGAAGCGTCCTGTCGCGCTGGAGGAGTATATCATTGCCACAAACGGGAAGGGCTGGAAGCATGTGGAGCATGGGGATAGTGGAAGCGCCAATCTTGCCCCCGTCAATGGCGTCGACGATCCTATAGAGGCGTATATCGAACTTGACAGTAAGTTGCCCGACCAGGCTTCTGTTCCAGAGCATAAAAACAATCTACTTGTTAGTCTTATGAGGGATATCCAGCGCAAGGACACAGGAAAGCTCCGGCAAAGCAAAATTATTATTTTTGCCAACAGCCGGAATAAGACAAGATTCCTGGCAAAGCTGTTGTGTCAAAGCGGTCTGTATGAGCGCCGGGAACTGCCTAAGTCTCTTTATGAACAGGTAGAGAAGGTCGATAACGATGAGTTTCAGATGGAGTTGCTGGAAAATATGCTGCCCTACGGCATCGCGTTTCACAATTCCGCGCTCCCCGTTAGTTTGCGGCAGGTGATTGAGAATGACTTTTCCGACACCAACGGCGCAATCAATATCATCGTTGCTACTGAGACTTTGACCATCGGCATGAATATGCCTACCGATATCATGGTGCTTTATGACAAGACGGTCTATCGCGGGGATCACACAGAGCATGAACTGTTGCCGCAGGAATATAAAAATTTTATCGGTCGTGCGGGTAGACTTGGATTTGATAAGGCGTATGGTCAGAGTTATTTACTGGTTTCGCCCAAAGAAATCAGCAATTGCTGGCACTATTATGTCTTTCCGGAGCAGGTGGAAATCGTATCGTCCTTGCCAAGCTACGAGGCAGATAATAGCGATGTCGCGTTGCAACATGCACCATATTATTTGAATATCATGACCAATCTCCGCTTCAGTGCGGTCGGACAAAATATGGTATTGATCGACCGGCTTGCAGAGGTGGAGGCACATTCCTTTGGAAATTGTTGCAAGATAGAGGCAATCGCAGAGAGCAACGCCAAAGATGCGTTGCTCAACGACCGATCCGGTGAAAAAGGAAGTCGCTCTACGGATCGTGTCAGAGAGATGCTGAAATGGCTGGAACGGGCTCAGTTGTTGAATCTGAGAAAAAACCCTTTTACCCAAACAGAGACCGCTGAACTGAGAAAATATGGGGAGTGTATGTCCCCCTATGCTCTCTCTTGTCACACATGCTTCGATATCTATACATATCTGGTGTGCGATGGCCTTTCCTCTCCAGGAGATGGTGGTCTACCATACGATGTGACTGCGAAAGAGATCCAAAACGACAAATATCTGCTTGACATCCTATTCCGAATCTGCCTGACTTCAGAGGTTGAAATAGGTGTAAACCTCAACGCACCGGAGGACAATCTGTACAGGGTCGACCGTTTTACCAATACAGTCAGCGCCCTTTTAGGATACCTTGACAAGTATAAAAAGGAGCATGGTGTATGGAAAAACTCCCCGCTGGAGGAGTTTTTTAACGGCAATGATACCCCAACAACATCAAATCTCAATGCACTCATCCGGGCTGTGATCTTACTCCACTGGACCAAGGGGCAGACGGTCAAAGAAATTAAAAAGGAGACGGGCTTGTCAAAGGCTGTAATCATCACTGGTGATGTGGAGCGACTTGCGGAGGTGTGTAGCTATCAGATTGAAGCACTGTCAAAAGCAATCAACGTCTCGAAGAATCGTTTAGGAACTAAACTGTCCAACGAGTTTTACTATCTGTCTACCCGCGTTAAATACGGCATGGGGCGGGAGTTAGTGCCAATTGCAAACCGTCATATTATTACACTGGACCGAAAAACCATCCTAAAAATTGGGCGGTTGGCTAAGAAGCATTCGGACGATTATGAAAATGCGATTGTGTTTTTGAAAGAGGCGCGGGAAGAGGAGTTTGAGAAGGCGATCACCATGGAGATGAGGGATCAGATTGTCAGTACCATCGACCAGCGCTATCTGCAAAACAGCTTCACAAATCTACTCGAGAGGCTCTGTGAGGATCAGATATTGGAACAGGATGAGCGAGATGTCTTCTTGACCATGTACCAGTTTGAAGATGGGATAGAAAACAAAGCAGCATGGGAAAGAGCATTTGAAAACATTATGAACAAGGTAGTCAATCTGACCTGCCGCAGGTACAGAGGCACCAGTGCCAGTTGCTATCTGCTCCAATTTGACAACACCCAGGACAAAGCACGTTCACTTATGATTTACTTTAGCGATACGGACACGAAAGAGGGCCAGGACTTCATCAATGTTTATGAGGCGTGTCAGAACGATGACACAATCATCAAGTTAATTATCGTGGGCAAATATAAGCCCAGCATTCCCATCGAAAAGAACGTTCTGCATTTAAGCCTGTTCAATTTCTGCGGAATTATTGCCCAATACCTAGCTGAAACATCGGGCACCGGTTCTGGCAAGAGGCACATCACGTGGGGACGGGAGTTGTTGAACCTGCTGAATGATCAGTACGGGGTGATAAGCGGTTATGCGGGCAAAAATTTGCAGCCACTGATGATGAATTATATCTCCAGGTCTGCAAAAATGGATGCCAGCGGACCTGTGGACGTCATCCTTGTCCGTGATCTGAGTGCTCCCCACACAAGCTACGCTTCAGAGATTGTGAGCGGATTGAGAATTCAGGGGAAAACCGTACAAATCTATACCTGGGGGCAACTCACTCGGCTGGAACAGCCTGAGGGCTTGATTGTCTATCTGCTCAACGGCAGATATATCAATTGTAGCAAGGGTATCTGGGAACTGTCCAAGAAATACAACAAAAATTCGTTTGCTCTGTGGCAGTTCCAAGAGGACAGAGAGTCTTCACAAAAGGAGGGCCTTGCGCTTCGGGGTAACGTGTGCTCCGACGCGGAGAAAGCGGTCAACCTGATTTTAGAGCAGTTGGAGGCGCTTCAAACGGGAAGAATACGAAAGTACTACGTGGGCATCTCTTACAAGCATCATGACAACGACCCTCGTGTTGCGCTGTTGGCCGAAAAGCTGAAGGAGCGCTATGGAGAGGAACGAATATTGTTCGACGGATTCCATGAGGACCTGTTTTCCACCAAAGGTGCCGGTTCGGATGTGGAAATGTTGTTCCGCACAGAATGTTGCTTTACCATTATTGGCATTACGAACGACTACGATGGAAGCGGCTGGCATAAAAATGAGTACCGAGGAATTAACCATCTGCATGACGATCAGATTGGCTATCTCATGTTGGAAAGATTGAATGATCCGGAGAATTTCGCAGCTATTGATGTAAAACAGGATGGGACAGTGGAGTTTTATACGAATAAAGCAGTGGCAGCGAGCGGGGAGGAGGAAAAGCGAGCGGATGAAGAGTTAGAAAAGGCGTTCCAAATTTTCCAGAAAAATATTGATAAGGCCATTAAGCAGTATGCTGTGAAAACGGATCACGAAAAAGCGGCTGCAATGTGAGGGGCTGTAATATATGAGAACTGTAAACCCAAAGCAAAATATGAGGCTTGGCCCATTTGATCGCAGAATCCTAAACCAGGTTTATGCAGTTGCAGGCGGCGTTGGGCTGGTCGTAACCATTGTATCTCCGTTTGTTACGCCGCCATGCTGGATTCTGGTTGTGATTGTACTGGGATTGCTGGCGTTCCATTGCGGAGTTTACAGGGGAGCCAACCAGACAGAGGAGGTGTCGTTCAGCCTATGCGGAACTGAGGTAGTCATCCGGTATGCAGATCTTTTTGCGGACAAATCATCTCTGAAGGTAATTGCGTTCAACGAATATTTTGACACGCTGGTCGATGATAAGCTGATTTCCTCCAATACCATAAACGGAAAGTTCCTCAAGCAACTGGACGGGTCAGTCAGCAAACTAGATTCCGTGCTGGAAAACGATCCTCACCTTCAAAGATGTATTTCAAAACAAAATTCCCAGCGACCGGTGGGGAAAAAAGTTCAGTATAAGCTCGGTACTGCGTTTAAATACAACGATTATTTGCTGGTGGCGTTTTCTCGGTTTGACGAGGATAATCAGGCATGTCTCTCGATTGAGGATTATGTTGGATGTCTTCTCAATTTGTGGCGGGAAATTGGAATGCAGTATAATGGATGCTCAATTGCAATACCGCTCATGGGTGCGGGAATCACCCGAATTGGTCCACAACAGTTTATCCCTTATATGGAGCTGCTAGAAATCATGCTGTGGACTTTGGAAAAAAGCAAAGTCAAGCTTGCCTATGGCTGCAAAATCTATATTGACCTTTTTGACAGCCCGGATATCCGGCAGAACGTTAACCTATTCGCGTTGAAGAAGTCGGGCTGACAGGTGGAGAGGGCTGGGCTGAGATATCCTTCCTGTTATCGTGACCGCTTGAAGACTGCATATTATGGGCCAAAAGTGATTAGAACCGTTCAAAAGCTTTGAACTGAGGTCGAAAACATTGTGCTGCGTCTGTAGGGGGGGATTTTATCAGAGCCTCCGTTCTCCCCTCTGAAAGAGCCACGGGCCGAAAGATTGGCCTGTCGGAGAGTGTCGAAAAATTGACTAAGAGGCATTGTTCGGTCAAGAATTGGGATAGGAAAAGGACTGGACGGAGAGAATGCCTTTTGCTTTCTCTTCTAGAAAATTTTCGGGACTTTCTGTACATACTGCCTTTCACCCCGAAGTATTGGTTGGCAAAGCCAAGCTGATTGCTGTTGAAAATATGGTTATTTTACAGGACATATATGAAACGATTATCGAAAGCTCTTTCTGAGTACACATCTAATACAGATAGGGTCTGCACAAAGCAAGGAAGAACTCTGGGAGACAGTTACTGTTTTTCAGAGTTCTTTCTTGTGGAGATTGTGAAAGCAGCCTTTGCTATCATTTTTAATTGTAAAGTCAATAGAATTGCAGGTAATCATTCAGAAACTAATAGAGCAGCAACAGAACATCGATAAGTGCAAGAGCAAGCTCAGATTATGTCTGGCTACAGCTTATGAAGACAAGGTGAAAGGGGTTGATGGATGGCGAGCAATTTGTCCTGCCAGCAATCTATTTCTATTTAAGGAGCGTGATCAACTAAAAGAAGCGCAACAAAAAATCCGGACAGAATTTGAGGCACCCAGAAGTTCCAGGAAGGTCTCGCACATTTTAAGAAGGAGGCGGAAGGTCATCTGATATCAAGTTTTTAACGCGGGATATTGTCGGGCAATTCATCGACTGGATCGCAGTTTATCCAGCAAATAGGAGTGGCCGGCTATATACACAGAAAATCGAAATCCATTATCACTTCATCGGGAAGATTGAGAAAATCCTATAAACCTATAATTGACTGCGAGTGTTCTTATAGCATTTGCCCGATATGAAAGTGAGAATACGAGAGTATACGAGAGAAAACAGAAGAAAAACGAGCAGATTTATCAAATGCGATAAATCTGCTCGTGGTCCGAGTGGCGATATAGGATTTACCGAAAAACCCAGTGATACCAACGGTTTGCGGGCATCTGGACAACAGTATTTACACTCAGAACTGAATACTGAAGCAGAGTTTTGAGGGCGTTCCAGCGATGGAGCGTCCTTTTTTCATGCCCAGTTTTAGGAGAGTGCAAAATCACATCCTTGACAGGATTTATGAGATCGGAGGTGAACCGAAATGAACGCACAAGTAATCGCCCTTGTGAACCAGAAGGGCGGCGTGACGAAAACCACCAGCTGCGTCAATCTGGCTGCTGGTCTGGCCCAGGCCGGAAAGAAGGTGCTGGTGGTGGATTGCGACCCCCAGGCCAGCCTTACCATCAGCCTGGGCAATCCCCAGCCGGACCGTCTGCCTGTCACCCTCTCGGACATGATGGGCAAGGTGCTGAACGACCAGCCCATCACTCCGGGCGAGGGCATCCTGCACCACCCGGAGGGTATCGACCTCATGCCCGCTGACATCCAGCTCTCCGGTATGGAGGTATCTCTGGTGAACGCCATGAGCCGGGAAACCATCCTGCGGCAATATCTGGACACAGTGAAGAACCAGTACACCCACATTCTGCTGGACTGCCAGCCGCCCCTGGGGATGCTTACCGTCAACGCTCTGGCTGCGGCTAACCGTATCATCATTCCTGTCCAGGCGGAGTACCTTCCGGCGAAGGGTCTGGAGCAGCTGTTGCAGACTGTGGCAAAGGTACGGCGGCAAATCAATCCGAAACTCCAGATAGACGGCATCCTGCTGGCTATGGTGGACAGCCGGACGAACTTTGCAAAAGAAATCGCCGCCTTGCTGCGGGATACCTATGGCAGCAAGATCAGGGTCTTTTCTTCGGAAATCCCTCACTCTGTCCGGGCGAAGGAAACCAGCGCCGAGGGCAAGAGCATCTTCGCGCATGACCCCGGAGGGAAAGTAGCTGCTGCGTACAAAAGCCTGACGCAGGAGGTGATGAAGATTGAAAAGCAGCGCGAGAAAAGTAGAGCTGGCATCAGTAGATGACCTGTTCTCCACGGAGGAAAGCCGACAGGACGCCGCATTAGAGCGGGTACAAAATATTCCTCTGGCAGAACTGCATCCCTTTCCCGATCATCCCTTCTCTGTCCGGGATGATGAAATCATGCAAGAAACGGTGGACAGTGTGAAAGAGCGTGGCGTGCTTATCCCTGCCATTGCCCGCCCGAGGGATGAGGGCGGCTATGAGATAGTGGCTGGACACCGGCGCAAAAGAGCCTGTGAATTGGTAGGTTTGGAAACCATGCCGGTCATTGTCCGGGATTTGGACAGGGATGCCGCAATCATCATTATGGTGGACACCAATATTCAGCGGGAGAATATCTCGCCTATCGAAAAGGCGAAAGCCCTCAAAATGAAGTTGGAGGCCATCAAACGGCAGGGCGCACGAACGGATTTAACTTCTACGCAAGTTGCACAGAAGTTATCTGTTGAGCGTGTTGGGGACGAGGCTGGTATAAGCAAAGACCAAGTGCGCCGTTAGTATAATTACACTAACGGGACGGAGACAGTTTTGGACAAACG